>NZ_CP119568.1:0-262500 GCF_029277445.1 Pararhizobium qamdonense
GGTGGAATGTTATTGACAGGTTGGTCCGTTTACAATCATGAGCTGACCGAGCACGGAGCGACGCAGATCGACTTGACAGCATACGCCGCATCCGGGCACTTTCTGTCATCGCTCTTCGAAAACTGGGAGTCGGAGTTCCTTCAGATGTCAGCCTACGTGATGCTGACAGCCTTCCTGTTCCAACGCGGGTCCGCGGAATCGAAGGATACTGACGAACCGTCGGAACAAGACGAAGACCCTGCGGCGAAGGCTGGCGATCCTGAAGCGCCGTGTCCTGTCCGCATCGGCGGATGGACGAGGGCAGCGTATTCATATTCGCTGGGAGCCGCGCTCACGTCGCTCTTCGTTCTCACCTCCGTCCTCCACTTCCAGTATAGCGCTGAGGCAGAGAACGCCGAAGCCATTATGCATGGCGAGCCCACGACGACGATGATGGAGTATCTCGGAAGCGCCCCCCGTTCTGGTTCGAATCTCTCCAGAACTGGCAGAGCGAGTTCCTGTCGACCGCAGCAGTCATTGTCGTGCTGTCGATTTTCTACGTTTTAAAGGTTCGCCCGGGTCCAAGCCTTTGCAGCGCCTCACAGCGAGACGGGCGGATAGTGATGCCGTGGCATCAGAGGGTTCACTCAACTTCATTAGATCGTGTCAGTCGTGTGATTCGGCCATTAGGTCGTGTTGAAAAAGTGAGATAGATAACCCTGTGGTCGGGTCACTGCCTCTGTTCAATCATGAATATCTTGTCGGGATCGATTTCCCGTTTCAGCGGTGAGCCGTCGCTGCGGAATATTTGAAGCTCGCTCAAAACGCCGTTCGACTCGAATAGGATCTTTTCGACCATCGGCCCGAGGATCGCCGTCGTCAAAATATCCCGAGGCAATCAATCGTGGGTTCATGTCGTTCACAGGCTGGTTATCACCGCGAGATAGCAGTGCCAACGACCCATACTCGTCAATCTCATGGCCAACGTATTCTTGAATTTCCCATGACGGCGGTATGTCAATTCCGAACTAGAGCTATTTGAATATACGTTTTTCGTTGTCGGTCAAACCTCGGGGGAATGTCCCCATTTGCGTTTGCGACGCTCTTCCCGAACGGCTTGATACAGCCGTCGAAGTTCGGACATATCGATCTCGCGGTGAATCCAACGTTCGGCAGTCAACCGAAGAGAAAACGCGATTGCGAAACGTGAACTGATCATGAAGTCCTTGGTACTCGGCGGAAAATCAACCTATGGCTGCTGCTAAACACGCTTCGTGAAAACATAACTCCCGTCACCATACTGTCGCGGGTGCACCCGTCCCTGGTCACGACCTGCGGATCAAATTATCCGTGTCCAGTTGCGATACCACCGCATCCGCTACCGTGACCGTAGCTAACACTGTTCCGGTCTGGTCGGTAATTTCAATGCTAGCGACATGAATCTCGCGTGCTGCCCAGTTCGTCGGCAATCACGTCCCGCAATATGTCGGCGGCACTCGCCATCGCTTGTTCCACGTTGTCGATTGACATGCCCTCAAGATCTGCATCCAGCCTTCCGTCATGTTTTACGTGGATGAAATAGACTGGCATGCCGTCCTCCAAAACATCGATCCAAGTTTAGTCGAGAAAGGCACCGCGTGCGCCGAGGAACTCGTGCGCTAATTTGCGGATTGCCTCTTCTGCTATGTCCAACCTCCATCCCATGCTTTCGGCCCTTCGAGCGAGGGCAACAAATGCTTCCGGCATGTCCGGCCCGGCTGCAGCTTCGACGCTGACATCGGCAAGTGAAACGAGATCGTCGAACGATGGCCGAATGGCTTCGACAGCATTCTCCAGTGTCAGATCGCCGTCTGGGCGGTGGATTGATTGCATTGGAGGCATCGTGTCAGGTCCTTCTTTGTTAGGGGTGGCGGCCGCGCCTTTAATGAAGCGACCAGTGAGTTAACCACGATACATTTGCGCGCTGCGACTAACTGCCGTGGCGAGAGGAGCGATCCTCGATTCACTTGAATTCCTGAGCGGCTTCGTCACGTGACCATGTCTCGGTACCCGCTAATGCAATCTGCTGATATTTCACCGCAGAAATTAGGAGATCGAAACGCCCGCGCCCCTTACTTTCAGCGTGTAGCGCCCCACAGGTATGCCACTGCTGCCATGATTGCCGCAGTCGCCAGGGGTCGTTCGCTGACAACTTTGCGGACGTCGCCGAAGAGTGTTTTCGCGTCGTCGACGATCTCGGTCACCAGGGCGGTTGGATCCGGTTCGACCCTGACTCTCTCGGCCTTTTCCGCGTCAGTCCGGCCAGAGGGGATAGACGTCGACGTCATAGAAACCGGGTCAGATGCTGGAAATGTATCTTCCAGACCCGTGTCGAGCTCCCCCTTGGCGGCTCGCTCATGCTGTCGCGCCCGTTCTTGTTGAAGAGATTTGACTGCGGGAGAATTTTTCGGGTTATCTGTCATTATACACCTCGTCTTGCTAATTTAGCCATTTCGCCTGCAGGATTGTTTCTACGACACCATCATCGGTGAATTCGATGAGTTTGAGGCTTCCGGATTTGTGTAGCACCACCAAACCCCGGGCGATGGCCTCCAGCAGTGCCTTCACATTCTCGATGGTCTAGGGCATTGACCGATCGCCACGAGGTCGCTTTCGATTCTTGTCAGGAAGTAACGCATTCCCTTGGTATTCACCGGATTGCTCCTTAAGAAGACGGCCAGTTGGATTTGCTCTAACTCACTGGTTGTGCACATGTTCCGACCCGGTGAAATTTCGGCTGTCGCTGCTTCAGCGTAACGGCATATGTTGAGCAAGCTGCAAAGATCATCCGTCACGGCGACAAGAAAGTTGGCTGTGGTTTGATCGCCGTGTCGAGGGCTGGGTACTCGCCGTCCGCATGCTCAGAACTGAACGGGCTTGATCGTTGCTACCGAAATTTCGCCTTCAAGCACGCCGCGGGTGAGGTCCAATCGAGCGTGATCGATCTCAACGACGGTATAAAGCTTCTCCGAACGGAACGCGCTGGCATGACTGGTCGTAACATCTTCGGCCGGGGCCGCATCGATTTCCATGAAATCCAGTTCCCGCTCTGCAGCAACGATACGGGCATCTCCTGACGTGCGTGCGGCGACAACAACCACTCCCTGGTAGGGAGAATTGTCCCATTGTGGGTCGTTCCGCCCGGCAATCGGTTCAAGCCGATAAACATTCAGGCGCTCGCACTCTGAGCCACCCGTCGTAACGGCGTCATCCCTTTGCGCTTTGCTCTCGACTGAATGTCCGAATTCCGTCAGGCTGGTCGCATCGGTAGGACCGATGTGCTTCTGATCGTTGGTCGCATTCGACATGGTATGGCTCCTGGATTTCGAGCGCCTTTAGAACTCTGTTCCGCGAGACTGTCTTGACGAGAAAAGGCCGCCTTCACGCGGCCTTTCTCAGATATACATGCCTCAGACAATTTGAGGCTTGATGGAAGGGACCGATTGCCGACCGCCGTCATGGGTTTCATAATCATCTGGAGGAATGTTGCCATCCGGTGTCAGATCATCGACGGCCTTGGGCAGATCGCGGCTTAGGCGGCTGAGAATTTCCTCGGGCGACAAACCCGTTCGTGCAGACAGATCGTCAAGGACGTCCGGTCCCAATGCCTGTGATAGCTGGATATCGTCAATTTCGGTGTTCCGTCCAGTTCCAACCCAAGATTTAGCCGTTTCGCCGTGACCGTTCTGCTGGAATTGTTTCAGAAGGTCACCGAGGCCACCTCCCAAAACGCTTCCGCTCGACGCGCCGCCAAGGAGGCCGCCGAGACCCGCGAGCCCGCCTGCGCCGCCGCCTGTTAGGCCACCGAGAATGTCGCCGAGCCCGCCCGATTGCTGGCCGGGAGTTCCGTCGCCTTGCGGTTGTTGAAGACCCCGCAACAGTTCTCCGATCTTGTCCCTGTTCTGGAAGCCGGCTACCGCCAAGACTCCCAGTAGTGCCTTCAATGCGCTGCTAGCCATTTCAATTCCTCCAATTTTAATGTGGGATCAACCCTCGGCCTTCTGATTGACGACTGATGTAGCGATGGCCGTAAGTGTCAGGTCGGTCGCCTGCTCCTCGTCGAGTGTCGTCTGGAGAAGACCGGCGGCGTCGTTCAGGCCAAGCTCCAGCGCCCACGTGCGCAGGGTACCGTAGCGTGACATCTCATAGTGCTCCACGGCTTGGGCAGCTGCCAGCAGCCCAGCATCGAGCGCGGGCGAACCTTCGTACTCTTCCATGATCTCGGCTCCCTCGTCGGTAATGCCGAGAATGGCGTCGCAGGTCTTCTGCTCGGGTTCTTCGCCGATGATTTCAAATACCTGTTCAAGGCGTTCGACGTGGACCTTGGTTTCGGCAAGGTGCTTCGTGAAGGCGTCCTTGAGCTGAACGCTTTTTGCCGCCTCATGCATCTTAGGCAGCGTTTCGACGATCTTGTTTTCGGCGAAATAAACATCCTTGAGCGTGTCGAGGAAAAGTTCGTCGAGTGTTTTGACTTCGGCCATGGGAAATTCCAATCCATTAAAAAAAATGGCCACCGGACAATTCCGGTGGCCTGACGTTTTAAACAGTACGGCGGGTTGCCGTTTCAGCAACGATGATGCCGCTGCGTTTCGTGCCCGTCACGCCGCCGAACCACGATGCGATGGCACCGAGAACGAGGGCGATGAAGCCGAGGATCGCGCCTGCCGATACTGCGGCGGTCGCGGCTTGGGCTGCATCAACAGCCTGCTGCTTGGCAGCCGCGACATTCTCGCGGTATGTCTTTTCGTAGCCGTCGACCTCAGCACGGGCCTGATCGACAGGGATGTTTTTAGCCTTCGCGACCGCGTCGGCTGCGCGGACGCGGGCATCTTCTGCCGTTGCTTCGTCACCTGTCACGGCAGCCTGAACAGCGGCGATCGCAGCGTTCTGAAGCGCCTGCGGATTGTTGCCAGTCGAGTTGCGGATTTGCTGTTCAATGCCTGCCATGGGATTGGTCGAGTTGGCGACTGCCGGAGCGGCGGCCGTAACCGCTGTTGCCGCCGTCTGGCCCACGCCACCGACGACGCTCGACAGGCCGCTAAAGGCTCCACCGATGAGCGCGCCAACAGAGGTAGTCAGCAGATAGAGAATGACAAGTGTCGTGACTGCCCAGGAGGTGAGGCCATGGTAGCCGCCGGTCGAATTGCTTGGGCGACCGGAGAGGCGACTTGCGACGTAACCGCCAATATATGAAGAAACGAGGCCAGCGATAACGAACCAGATGCCGCCAGCAATAGAGAATGTGCTGGCGTCTGGATTGTCCGATGTTGCCGGATCAAGGACGGCAGCGCCGATCCCGACACCGAGGAGGTTCAGCAGGAACTGCACCGCCAAGGCGACGGCGACGCCCGCGAAGATCGAGCCCCAGGAGATTTTGTTGAGAGCCGCAGTGGCGGTTGTGTCGCCGTAGGCGGTGTCGTGGTTGAGGTTGGTGGAGATCGGTACGGTCATGGACTGGTCCCTGATTGTTGATCACGGGTTCGTGAGTGGTGATGCAACTCTCCGGGGGCGCACAAGTTCCGCCAGCCGAAGCGAAGGTTACATGATGTGGTTGAGGGCGGCTTGGGCCGCCCTCAATTTTGAGCTCAGTTTCGGCGAATGCCGGTCGTGCCATCGGTGCGGACACCGCTATCCCGTTCGTCGTCGATTTCGACTTCTGTCTTTCGAACCGTGTCGGAAATCGTCTCTTCGCGCTGCTCGGCCGTCTTTCGGAGCGAGATTTCCTCGACGACGCGAGCATCTTTTGAAACCACCGCTTCCTCGCGATGCTCCTCGGCTTCGATTGTACGGTCAACGAAGGCGTCTTCGGCCAGTGAGCGGTCGGTCCACGGTGCCACGGGTCACTTCAACGTTCTCGTTGCGAAATGATACGTTTTCGCTCACGGGCGTCTCGGTTACGTAGGAGCGAACTTTCACGCGACCGTTCGATACGTCACGCTTGCCGATCCGCAGTTCTTCCTCGTCATCTGCATCGAGCGTAGAGGCGCTGGCCGATCCGCTGCCGCGATCATAGTAGGACTCCGCGAGAGCACCGTTCGAATTTTCGCGCAACCATCCCTCCGACTCCCAAGCTTTGACGCGTTCATCGAGATTGATGCTGCCTTCGTCATCCAGGATGTCGAGTGCTGCGTCGTGCAGGTCCAGCGGATAACCCGCCACGGTGACAAGGTAGCCGCCGCGCCGGATGCCTTCAGCGTAGGTCGTGCGGTCGTCGTCCGCGAGGAATAGCTCTCCGAGATAGGCCCAGAAACCCTTTTCTTCTTCGATTGGCGTTGTGGTGCCAGTGGTGTCGGCAATGATCTGTATGGACGATCTCGGAATACCCGCCGCGGCAAGGCGCTCGATGGCGCTTTCCGCTTCGGATCGGTCGTCGTAAAACGCGGTGATGGTGTTCGATCCACCATGCGGCGCGGCTGTCTGTTCGGTGTAGCTCATAGCGTTTCCTCTCTGTTGCTATTCGTCAAGTCGTTCAATTGTGGCTGTCTGTTTGCGCAGGGTGACCGGGATAGACACCCCTGCGAGGTAGCGATCTTTCGAATTCGCATTTCCTCGACGAGAACCAGCCGCTTTTCCACAACGACGATCTCCTCGACCACTGGGATGATTGTGATTTTGCCCTCGACTTGGGCGACGGGCATGGCATCGACGTCGTTAGCCATGGTCGCCGCCTCTGTGTTCGCCAGAGGAACTGTGACGGCGTTGCATTGTTCCCGTATGCGTCAAATGCTTCTGGCGACACCACATCTATGTGAGCTTTGCACTCTGAGACGCACCAAAATCTTGCATCCGCTGAGGCCATGGCGAGATCTGCAAGGTTCCATGAGGTCCATACAACGCAAGCCGGGAAGGTCCGTGAACGATGTCGTGCGCCACCAATCTTTGGGTCATCGAGGAACTCAATGACCGTATCACGCGCCTTAAGGGCAGCGCGGCAAAGAAGCTATTGTGCGCCCCTTTGGCTTTGACGAGATGGATGATCATGGGCCGGCGGCGGACTGGCTTATGGAGCTCTTCATGAGATCGCCGGCGGCGGAGCCGGCACGGTGGACCGTTCGCACCTTCAGGTAAGAAATGACTGCCAGGCTGCAGAGAAGGCCAAATTAACAGCCGCGAAGTCGGAGAACACCCCATTCCTGCCGCCAAGCCAACCCGCAGACGCAGAACAGGCAGGTCAGCGCAGCTGAACCTCAAGGTTCGGCTGGATACCGTCGAGGCGTTTTATGCAATTGCAGATGCGCACGGTTGGGTTTTGGGAAGGCATTTGAGAAATGCTGTCGTTATTAAAAGAAAAATATACTCCTAAATGGAGCTGTTTGCTCGAAACCTTGACCTTCACGGATTGGAAAGTGAGTTGGCAGGATGACAGCATGCATGTTGATACCTGCACGGCCAACCTTCCTGGTGTCTCTAGGGTTATGAAGCCATCGAAATCCAGACGTCCAAAGCTGACAAGGGGAGATAGATTGCGGTGATGGCAGCGTAGTATTTTCGCTCACGTAGAAAGAACGCGAGAGCGGGAAGAATGATCATCGGGATGTCTGTAACAACCCAGGCCGATTCAAGCTGGCTTTGAAAGCCGAAGAGGTTCACAACAAATCCGAATAGAAGAAAAGCCGTCAGCGAGATCAGCGCGAAACGCCCGTCCTGCTCGAAATAAACACGCAATCCCTGTGCTTCATCCTCACCGCGACTGGGCAAAAGAAGTGCTGCAGTTAGAAACAGCATGAGGGTCATGAAAACCAAGAAGATAAATTCGCTGAACTGAAACGTCTGCCGAAGCGTCGATAATTGATTGATTGCCCACCAATATTGCAACTGCATGATGAACAAGACACCGCTCCAGGCGAGTGGCACCCAATCAATGCGCGACGTCCTGCGGATGCGAAAAATCGTCACAAATCCGGTCAAGAGGCGGGTAACGGACAGCCCGAGGACCATAGATATTACAGTCGCGACAATCGGAAAGTTCATAGGCGTGCCATTTTTGCTACCAACCCGCCGCGACTGTACGGCTGGCCGAATTTATATCATCCTTGATCGGCGTCCAGCACCGGTCATCCTTGAAGGGAGCAAATTCCGCGCCTGGTGGTGCTTTTGTCCAATTACAATGGCGGCGAGTGTGCTGGTCAAGTAGGCAAGCGGATCGACGGCATTGAGCTTATAGGTCTCGATGAGCGATGCGATGGTCGCCCAGTTCTCTGCTCCGGCATTGTGGCCCGCAAACAGTGCATTCTTCCGGTTCAGTGCAATCCGCTGGATGGTTCGCTCGACGCTGTTGTTGTCGATCTCGATGCGACCGTCGGCCAGGAAGAGTTGGAGACCGCCCTAGAACTTGGTGATGTATGACAAGGCTTCGCAGATTGGGGCTTTGTCGCGACATGAACACGGTGATGGGCAAGTCAGCTCTGAAGGGCGGCAACGAGCGGCGCTGATCGTTGCCGCCGCCCGGCGAGTCGTGCCTATGGTTCACGGCCGCGCAACTCGGCTTCGATCCGATACAGCTCTGCGATCCGCTTGACACCGTCTTGGGCAATCGGTGCTTTTGTGTTGCGGGTGATCTCCACCAGCTTGCGACGGGCGCGTGCCCAACAACAGGCAAGCCGAATGTCCGGGCCCACACGGTCAGATGCGATCAGCCTGTTGTATCCGGCATAGCCATTCACCTGCAGGATAACCGAGAAGCCCTGCAGTATTCGTTCGGCATGAAATGCCCCGGCGACCGGACGCATAGGTGTGTGTTGGCGTGGCGTTTGACGCCTGTCGGGAAGTCCGGCTCGATTGGCTTTGATGAGCCTGGCTATACCGCCGGCCCAATGCAGGCTCGCATTTCTCTCCCCGTTTCGGGCACCTCCGAATAGGCCGTTAACGGTAGCTTTGGGCCGAAAAGCAAATGCGGCAGGGACCAGCAGTTGTAGACGTAAAGCTGTTCGATCTTTGTGCCTGGAGACAAGTCCATGCGAACAATCGCCGGTATCGTCCACTGGGGATTCGAGCACCAACGGCGACCGCTGATATCTCGGCAAGGACGAAGCCAGCCTTTGGATTTGGTACTTCATAAAGCGAAGGTGGGGTCCGGTGGTACCGAAATACGTTGGACGTGCAGGTGTTTCTAAATTCCGATTCAAAAGGCCCGAGCGAAACGCATTGATTGCAATCCGCGGTGTCGCGGATGATAAACATGATTTGGAGCAGGGTAATTGCTCACCAACCTCTTAGATCGGGTGCGCTCGATCCTGAGTTTTCGGAGATGAAACTTGAAAACCACCATTGGCATGCGCATCGATTCGGAGTTGCTCGCTGCGGTTCGTGCTTGCGCTCTGAGGGAGAATCGCAATCTCACGAACTTCATTGAATCCGCGCTGCGCGACCGGCTCAGTCGATATCGGGCGGAAGCAATGACGGTCGAAACAATGGCCGAAATTTTGTCGGCTTCACGCGGAAATTGACCCTAGGGCATCCAGCCGCTCAATGTGTTTGTCTTTCTCTTCAACCGTGTCGAACAGCGCCAGCGTTACCCGTCAGTGAGTTCGGCGGCACAAGGAACATTCTGCCCTCCACACTGGTTCTTCTCCAGTAATGGAGAGACCGTGAGCGTGAACACACCGAAAGACGGCGCACCCGGCACAACCAACCAGTCTCCGCGGTCAAAGGGACCGAAGAAAACCAGGCCGCGGGGCTACCTTCCTGCTAAGGATAACCCAGACGTGGGCCGGGATGCACTGGATGAAAACAATCAGGATCCAGAGCGCAGCAGCCCATCGGATGCCTTTAAGATCAAGGAAGACGCCAAGGGCCAGTATGCGAAACCTCGCGCTGACGGAGGCAGCACGGGGGCCGTAAGTGCGAAGCCGACCGTGGTCACGGAATCGGAAGACGTGACCGGCCATCGCACGCCGCCTGGCGCTAGAGGGCCCGAGAAGGATTGGGAGGTCAATTTTGACGAAAATCAGCCTGATCGCTCGCGTTAAAAAGAATTTCTAGGGCGTACAGTAGTAGACGACGTCTTACTAAACCGTGCTCCGCAAACGGAGGAGCGTAAGAATTGTGCGCCTATTTTGGCACCCGAGCTCCGGAACTTAGGAGGCGTGATAATATTCAGGATTGAAGGAGATAGGTGATGTCAGAAGAGTACAACGCGACTACCGTACCAGCACTCACGGGGATCAAGGGACTTTGCCCGAGATGCCAGCGAGGCCATCTGTTTCGCGGGTTACTCAAGTTGGCGCCAAGATGCGAGGTATGCGGGTTGGATTTCTCGTTCGCGGATCCCGCCGACGGCCCGGCCTTCTTTGCAATGAGCATTGTTGCAGTACCGGCACTCGCCTTCGCCCTTTGGCTTCAATTCACCTACGAACCAGCACTGTGGGTACATCTGATAGTGACTGTGCCTCTCACGCTTCTAGCTTCGCTTATCTTGCTTCGACCACTGAAGGGTTGGCTGGTTTGTTCGCAATATTTCCATAAGGCCGAACAGGGAAGTATAGACCATGACTGGCATCGTCTCGCTGCGGAGCAGGACCAGGCGAGAACGTACAAGGACCAGACTGACCTCCCAGGTTGATTTTAGCGTCGAGATCGTGGTGAATCTTCAGCAGCCTATGGGCGCCCTTAAACTAAAACAACTATCATTCCGCGTTCCCGTGTCTGATGTCGCCACGGGGAGGATGATGGTCTCGCTGCCATAATACTGACGCTGGTCCTCGAGGAAGCGGTTGGTATGGATGAACACGGTCAGGTATGCGGCCGCCAGCTGCTGCGGCGCAACTTCTCGGGTGCGGCGCAATAGGTCGCCACAGGCTTCCTCGAACTCAATGTGTGTAGTCACCGGACGGCCTGGCGATCTCGGCGCGATGATGCTTTTGCGATCCGTCGCCGCGTCCTCAAAATATTGTTCGGTTCCATAAATTGTCATTGTCCCAATGGCAGAGAAAATGGGGACGGTTCTGGCGTCATGCGGATGTATATATTTGACAAACTTTGCCAAAATCGAATATCTTTCTTTCAAAAGGAGTTTCCGATGGCGACCATGAACGTATCTCTTCCAAACCCGATGAAGGATTGGGTGGAGGCGCAGGCCAGGACTGGCCGATATTCAAACGCTAGCGATTACGTCCGCGACCTGATCCGACGCGACCAGACACGAAACGACAAGATTGCCGCCATGCAAAGTTTCGTCGAGGCAGGGCTCCAAAGTGGTGTTGGCATTCGATCAAAGGATGAACTCTTTGCTGAGGCGATGGTTCGTGCCAGCGAATCATGAGTTTTAAGCTTTCTGTCGAGGCGGAAGAAGACATCATCGCGATCGCCGAGCAGGGCGCCCGTATGTTCGGAGTAGATCAGGCAAGACGCTATCACGATGAGCTTTTCGCACTATTTGATCTGATAGCTGCTAATCCAGGCATCGCACGCGAACGGAATGAGATCGAACCAGCCGTCAGAATTCATCCCTTCAAGGCACACCTCATCGTCTATCGGGTTGAGGACGATGAAAATATTTTCGTAGTGCGAATTCGCCATGGGCATGAAGATTGGGCAAGTATTCCAATGTAGCGCCACGGATGGAGCTGTGGGGTTTGTGTGCCTTAAGTTCATTGGTTCAAGGCGAAGACGATTGACGTCCAGGCAGATGCGGAGATTGTTTCCGCATCTGCCTGGACGAATTGGATCAGCTGTTCATCGGACCAGCTATGCAGCTTCCCAAACCTGATTGAGGATTTTCGCCGCAAGCGCCGCCTTGTCCTGCGGCAGGAATCGGCCGTAATGCTGCTGAACGACATCCGGTGTGTCCTGGATGGCATAGCTGGCCTGCTCGTAGGATCCGGTCTGCTTGAGGATATGCGTTGCCAGAATATCCCGAAGATTATGCGGTCCGTGCGGGAGCAATCCCTTGATCGCGCCGCGGCCGGTGTAAGGGTTGTAGATTCCATAGCGTTGGATAACGGTTCGCCAAGCTTCATAGAATTTGGTGGAATCGTATGCCGCGTCCAGACTGGTTGTCTTCACCGTCTTGACGAACAGGGTGCCGGGATCCTTTGCCGGACCGAGTAGCACACTGCGATGGCGATCGATATAGGCTTCGAGGTGTTTGTAGAGATCGAGCAGATCCGGCAGGATCAGCCGGAACGGCTTTTGTCCGAAGAAGGATGACGCTGAGTTCTTGAAGGCGACTGACGGGATGAGCACCTCCCATCCGCTCTCTCGATCGCTCCAGTGCAGTTCGCCGCATTTCAGGTCTTCCAGCCGCCGCTCCGATGTCGGAAAATGCCCGCGCGGGCACAAGCGAAGCTGGCGAAGATTCTTTTGTCGAAGGCCAAGATGCAGGCCGAGGCGCAGGAAAAGGAAAGAGCGTACCGCTTCGGCTGCTGCTCGAGGATAACGATGTTCATCCGGCATGCGCTTCAAGATCTCATCTGTGATCTTGCGATACTCCGACAGTGGGCTGTCTGCCTCAAGGACCACCATGATCGGCTCGAACGGATCGCGATGCACGCGCATGACACGCTGGATTTCCTTCGAGCGATTGGCCGCATGCCGGTGGAATGCGTCGCAGGCGCTGTGCCAGTCGCGCGCCGCAAAGTCTATCTCCTCTGGCGCGATCAGCCCTTCGATTGGCTGAACCTTCTTCAACAATTCCGGATGCTGACGGATCCAGCCGACTTCGGCGCGGGTTAGCGCCATTGCCACCATCAGCATGTCTTCTTCCCATTTGATATAGAAGCCACGCCGCTGCTCGCGCCATTGCAGGTACCAATCCCAAACACCTGGGAAGATCAGCAGGCCAAAGGTCAGTTGGCTGAGAGGAACGCCGCGCCCTTTGACAATGCCAGCGGGCGAGGCGGCGAGCGCACCGAACATCAGCCCGAGATGCTCTACCTTCTGCGATGCCGTTTCCTCGCCCATACCCCGTTGCGTTGAAATCCGATTGCCGTCAGCGTCGATGTCTTGAAGCGGATCAGATCGGCCATCTCCATAGCCAACCGCCCTGGCGCATCGACGACGCCGGACAGGAGATCAGGATCTTCAATGGCCTCGGGATTGTGGCTCGTGCTGTCCGGGTTCATTTGTGGTCGTGGAGACAGGATGCCTCCGCCATAGGTGACGCCTGGAAACCGAATGGCATAACGCTGTTTTATTGCCGCCGCCTGGTAGCGACGATAGTCGGTTGAGCCCGAGATGATTGCCCTGCGCACCCATTCGATGATTTCCTCCCGCTTGAGGAATGGCAGGCTGCTGAAATCGTCCGGCAGATGCCAAGCGAGCCGTCGCCGTTCCGCAGCACTGATGTCACCCATATCATGGCCGTAAAGGGAACGGGATTGGTGCGGCAACTTCGCCTGGAAATAGCCTGGCGCCAGTCGAAATCGCCGCTCGATGCGTGACAGGATCTCGAAACTCGCCACAGATCTCGGCACACGTTCACCCTGTATCCAAGACAGTAGCGTCTTGCTGTCGAAAGTTTCGTGCAACCGGACTACGGCGCGATATAGTTGCCAGTAGCTGTCCCCGAACCTCCGCATGTGATAGATGAGGGCATCCTGAAAATTCGGCGGATCGTCGGTCGCGTCGAACAGGGGCTCAGGAAACGCACTGATCGGTTTCGCTGCGGGTCCGCGTCGCGTGGACGTGTTGCGGGCAAAAACGCCGTCCGGAGCTGCGCGTTGCGGTTTCCTGGTGGAAGGAGCCGTTACTTCTGATTTGCCTGACCGAGCGGCCTGCCTCGTTGTCCGTACGTCTTCGGCAATTGGCGGTGCTCCAAGCCATCTGATGATTGCATCCAGTCCCAAGCGGAGTTGTTTTTTCAGCTCGGGCGTCAATTCGTCTTCGATCCCGCAAGCCTGCCCGAGCGTTGTCCAGTCGATGCGGCCATTGAGGCGAGGTGGCAACTTTCGATAGATGACCAAGCTTATCAAATATGGGCGGATGGTTTCGAGAACTTTTTTTGATGTGATCGGGGCAATGCGTACCTCGCAGAATTGGGATATTTTGCGTTGAAAATTGCTGGATAAAAGATCGTGTTTTGGCATGCTCATTCCATTTCTCCTGGCGCCAGTGCCGAGGGCGGGCGGGAATAGGAGCAGACGTTTAACAAATGGTTGTGAGGCAGCTGCAAGAAATTACCCCAAGTCTTCAAGAGCAATTTATAGTCTGGAGAATTGGCGAAGACAGCCCTCTAGACTATGGCCGCTGTCATTCATTTGCATTATAGTCTTAGCCAAAATGGAGATCGATATGGCTGCAAATGCACTGGTACAAACTCGTATTGATGCCGAGGTTCGGGATCGTGCATCCGTAGTGCTCGGAAATATGGGACTGACCGTATCGGACGCGGTCCGTATCTTACTCACCCGGACTGCCAACGAGGGTGTGCTCCCGCTGGAGCTTCTTTCAGGCAGCGAGGCCCATGACGCTTGGTTTCGTGCCAAGGTACTTGAAGCGCTGAACGATACTCGACCGGACGTCTCGGATGAGGAAGTCGAGGTTCATTTCGCTGAACGCCGAGCCGCAGCCCGTCTCAACGCGGGTGAGCGCAAATCGTGAGGCTTAGCTGGTCTGCGTTCGCGTATCGGATCGCGATGCCATCTTTACGTACATAGAATCCGAAAATCCGTCAGCGGCCATTCTGGTCGATGAGCGCATTGTTGCTGCGGTCCGCCGGTTGGTAGACTTCCCCGCAAGCGGTCGTGTTGGCAGAATTGCCGGCACCCGCGAACTGGTTATTAACGGGACGCCGTACGTCGCGGCGTATGCAATTACCGAAACTACGGTCCGTATTCTTCGCGTCCTTCACGGTGCGCAGGAATGGCCAGACACTTTGCCCGCGAGCTAGACTTTGTTCTCGGTACGGAGAAACACCGGGTCGGTGATTCGAACTGGTTCGAGGCGAGAGAAATTTTTACCGAGCGCGAGTTTAGAAAAGCGGCGCTACGATTCCATGCCTCACGATTAGGGTCGTTTAATAGCTCTGGTTACTAATCGACTTGACGCGATCCAGAAACCACCGCCCAGCCGGCCCCGGCAAAGTGTTGGTTGGATAGATCGCCTGAAACGGCATGATCCCGGCGGCCGGTCCTTCCAAGATGATCGCGACGAGCCGTTTGTTGGCAAGATCATCCTTGACCATCCACAGGGGCATATGTCCCCAGCCGAGGCCCGCGCGTAGCAGCGCATGCTTGGCGCCCAAATCCGCCAGCCGCCAGATGTTCTTGCCCTGAACGCCGTAGTCCGTCCCTTGAGTAATCGCCGAGCGATCGGTCAATACGAGCTGGGTTTCATCTGTGATATCCCGAAGCCGGATCGGCTGGTCAAGGCCAGCAAGGCGGGATGCGGGAGCGGTCACAGTGACAAGCGGCTCGCTAAGCAAAATGTTCTGTCGAAAGCGTCGGCGGCGGGAAAGGGAGCGTCCCAGTGATCCCAAGGCTGCAACGTCCGTCCAACACGGTCTGGGAGACGGCGCCCAATGCTTCGACATGTAAACGAAGCGGGGTAGACGGAAATTCCAGTTTGAACCCTGACAAAACCACCGTGAGGAGCGGGGAACTGACGGACACAGCTCACGCGCCCACCTTTCTGCCTTTACCCAACAGTCCAGTCGGGCGGCGTGTGGCCGACCTCGCCTTCGAGGATCGCCAGAACCGCCTGAACGTCGATGAGCTCGCGTCACGCGCCGCGACTTCCGTCCGCACGATAAGTCGGCTCTTTCCAGTGGAGACCGGGATGACAAGGCCTGGCGACAACGGGCGCGGATCGTGCAGGCGATGGACTGGCTTGCAAGAGGCAATGCCATCGCCCATGTCTCCGTGGAATTCGGTTTTTCGAGCACGGCTTCTTTCTCAAGCGCTTTCCGACAGGTCACGGCCATGACACCGACGATGTTCCTTGGTCATCCATTTTGAAGGCGGGACTTCAGCGTATTCACCTAACCCCGCCGATGATTTTCTGCTGATGTCAGACCTGCGCCATACCCCCATCGACGACCAGTTCTGCACCGGTTGTGAAACTGCTCTCGTCGCTGGCAAGGAAAAGGACCGCCGCAGCGACCTCATCCGGCGTGCCCATGCGTCCTAGTGGGATCATGCCAGAAAGCGTATCTCGGATATCTATCGAGGCCGCAGCCATCATCGCGGTATCGGTCGGGCCGGGGCTGACGACGTTGACACGAATGCCTTTGGGAGCGAGTTCATTGGCCCATGTCCGCGTGAACGATCGGACCGCAGCCTTGGTAGCACCGTAGACGCCGTATCCTTTTGTGCCGATGTAGCCCGCTATGGAGCCAATCAGCACGATCGTCCCGCCGGGCTGCATGAGATCAATGGCACCCTGCGCCGCGAAAACCAGCGACCGGACGTTCAGGCCAAATGTCCGATCGAAATGATCCTCGGATATGTCTTCCAGGGGAGCGTATTCGGAAAGGCCGGCATTCACGACGAGGACGTCGATGCGACCCTGTTCCGATTTTATCTGCTCGAAGACGCGGTTCAGATCGGTGCTACTGCTGGCATCCGCCTGGACGGCGCGAATACTGCCAATGCTCGCCGCTTCAGATACACCATCTGCTTCTTTGCGGCTGGTCGCGTAAACCTGCGCTCCCTCCTTGGCAAACCGTTGTGAAACGGCCCCACCGATACCGCCGACACCGCCGACAACCAAGGCGATCTTGTTTGCTAATCTGCTCATGTGAACTCCATCATCGTGATGAAGTTAAGATATATACTCTATACCTACGATCAATTACGCACTATAAGTAAAGCAGATATCGAGGAGTATACCTATGTCCGCCGTAATCGAAGACCTGCCCGTCAAAGTCAGGCTGCCGCGTCGTCCCAAGGCCGTTTCCATAGAAGCGTTGCTGGACGTGCAGAAGTCGCGCCCGGTGCTTGAGCAGATTGCCAACAAATGGTCGGTTCTGATCCTGACCGTCCTGTGCACCCGGCCGTCTCGCTTCAACGAGATCATGCGCCGTCTGGATGGAATCACGCACAAGGCACTCGCCGACGCGCTGAAGCGTCTCGAGCGCAACGGTCTCATTCGCCGTGAGGTGCTGACCACGACGACGCCGGTTGGTGTCGAATACACCATCACCCCGCTCGGCCAATCTCTTCGGCAACCGTTCGAGGCGCTATATGAATGGTCCATGACCTACGGGCCAGAGCTCGAGCGTGCGCAGGATGACTACGACCGCACCCGGGACTGACCGCGTCCCGGCCCCCGGCAGGCTTCTACTGCTCCGGCGATATCCTGACCACCAGCATGCGCCCCTTGTTAAGTCGGAAATCGTGTCCAGGTATTTACGGGGTATGACGAGCAGCGGGTGCCAAACAAGCTTTAAGTCGAACCCTTACGATAGGTGGCGAAAATGCTTCATCATGGTGTCGAACCGGACAAGCGCTGTGATTGGTCGGACGAAGCCCTGCTCGCCGACCTTCAGGATGCCTCCTTCCAGTACTTCATGGAGGTCGTGAATTCAAAGAACGGTCTCGTTCGCGACCGAAATCGAAACGGCGCGCCAGCCTCCATCGCGGCAACTGGCATGGGGCTGAGCGCCCTCCCAGTCGGTGTCGCTCGCTCCGTAGTGACACGCGAGCAAGCGGCGGAATACACGCTGAAGGTCCTTCGCTTCCTGTACGAGCTGCCTCAGGGCCGTGAGCTTGATGCCGCTGGATATAAGGGCTTCTTCTACCACTTTCTCGACATCGACACGGGTCGCAGGGTGTGGGATTGCGAACTTTCGACAATCGATACTGCACTTCTCATGGCAGGGGTCGTCACTGCGAGGGCATATTACCAAGAGGACAACGAGGTCGAGGTTTTAATCCGCGACTATGCCGACTGGCTCTATCATCGCGTCGACTGGGCCTGGGCGCTAAACGGGGAGGCCACGCTCACCCACGGATGGATGCCGGGCCAGGGTTTTCTCCGACACCGATGGACCGGCTTTGACGAGAGCCTGATCATGTATGTTTTGGCGCTGGGCTCGCCGACGCATCCCATCCCACACGACACCTGTCCCCAAGCCCGCTCCAGTGGATACGATTGGGCAAAAGTCGGGGGTGAAGAGCATTTTCACGCCGGACCACTTTTCATTCACCAAATGTCGCATATCTGGATCGATTTCCGCGGCATCCAGGATGCACCGATTCGGAAAGTCGGAATCGATTATTTCGAAAACAGCCGCCGCGCAACCTACGCCCCGCGTCGGTATGCCTGCGAGAACCCGCAGGGGTTCAGCGGTTATCACGAAAACAGTTGGGGTGTCACGGCGAGCGATGGCCCGGGTCCTTTGCGCCGGACGATTGAGCGCAAGGACCGGGTCTTTCATGGCTATATCGCCCGCGGTGCGCCTAACGGACCGGATGACGGCACGCTGTCGCCTTGGGCAACAGCCGCGTCCCTTCCGTTTGCGCCTGAGATTGTGATGCCGGCACTTCGTCACTTCCACAAGATCGGACTGCGCGACGATCATCCTTACGGGTTTACGGCCAGTTTCAACCCGACCCTCTGTGACGACGGGTCAGAACGCGGCTGGGTGGCACCAGAGCATATAGGAGTCAATCAGGGGCCAATCGCCCTCATGATCGAAAATTACCGATCCAATCTTCTCTGGGAGATCGTGTCGCGTTCTCCCTACATCATCAATGGACTGCGTCGAGCCGGCTTTACCGGCGGCTGGCTCGACGGCGTTTGAACATCGGTCGCGTCAATGGAGTGAAGGAGAGAAATACCAGGACTGAGGCCAGCGACTTGGGTCGCAGCTGTTTTAGAGGACTCAGCAGCTCCCTGTAGAGCTTACCATCCACATGAGCGGGCCAATTTACAGGTAAAACTGACTCAAAATGCTCTTTATGACGCAGCGGGGAAATAGGTGAACATGACGGCTCTATGAAGGTCAGAAGGGTTGTGGCAGCGTCGGCATCGCGCATCCCACCGCATGTGTGTCCGGTCCAAGATGGAGATTGGACATCTTTACGGAATCCCAATTTTCAAAGGCATGGCCGGTTGCTGACGCAGCACTACATCTCTTGCATGTTTCACGGAACGGAGTTTTGTAAATGGTCACAAAATCGGCACGGCCTGTTACTCTGGTCATATTCGGGGCCACCGGTGACCTCACTCGTCGTCTGCTTGTTCCGGCGATAATCAACCTGACCCGCAGTGGCCTTTTAGGGGATGATCTGACTATTCTCGGAGTCGGCATTGATGACGGCGATGACGAGTTCCTTCGGCGACGCCTCGACGAGTTTTTGAGCCACCTCAACCCCCAGGCAGAATTTGGGACGACTAGGGATGAAGCTTGGGACAGGCTGAGATCGCGCATTTCCTATCGCAGGGGGGACTTCACTCAGGACGAGATATACGAGGCTATTAAATTGCAGATTGGATCGGCTGCAAATGCTGCTTTCTATCTTGCCGTGCCGCCAAGTTTATTTGGGCCGATTGTCGAGAAGCTTGCTACGCATGGCTTGATGGAGGAAACTGAAGTCTATTTCCGTCGCGTGGCGATCGAGAAACCGTTCGGTACCGACTATGCGTCTGCGCGCGCACTCAACGCCCAGATACTGGCGCAGGTTGCCGAAAAACAAGTGTACCGGCTGGATCATTTCCTCGGCAAGGAAACAGTCCAGAACCTGATGACGGCACGCTTTGCCAACATGATCATTGAAGGACTTTGGAGCAACAATTACATCGATCATGTCCAGATCACGGCCGCAGAGACCGTGGATGTCGGTAGCCGCGGCAAGTTCTATGACGCGACTGGGGCACTAAGGGATATGGTGCCCAACCATTTGTTCCAGCTTCTGGCGATGATCGCTATGGAACCGCCGAACAGTTTCGATGCCGAAGCCGTGCGCAATGAAAAGAGCAAAGTGTTGAAGGCTCTGCGTGTCTATTCGAAGGAGGAGGCTGCGGCAAATAGCGTGCGTGGCACCTATGGCACCGGAAATATCGACGGCCAACCATTGAGCGCCTATCGGGAGACAAAAGATGTCTCATCCGATAGTCGAACCGAAACCTACGTGGCCCTCAAGCTCTATGCGGACACTTGGCGTTGGGCTGGCGTGCCGTTCTATCTGAGAACCGGAAAGGCTTTGACTGCGCGCGACACCGAAATTGTTATCACGTTCAACAAAGTGCCATTTGCTCAGTTCCGCGAAACCGACGTGACCAGACGTTTGCCACCAAATAGGCTCGTCATCCAGGTTCAGCCAGACGAGGGAATGAGCATGGAGATCTCAATCAAACGTCCGGGGCAATCTGTCGAGACAGTCCCGGTGTCGCTGGATTTCCGTTACGCTGATAGGTTCGATATCGGGCACACGACAGGCTACGAGTCCTTGATCTATGATCTATTTGCCGGCGATCAGACACTGTTTCAGCGCGCAGACAGCATCGAAGCCGGATGGGCGGCCGTTCAGCCTTTTCTGGACGCATGGTCTTTGGACAATACAATCCCCGAAACTTATAATCCCGGCAGCATGGGACCAGCCTCAGCCGATGATCTGATCCGAAAAGATGGCCGCGAATGGCATGAGCTTGGACTTGTGTTGCACCGACGGAGATAAATCATCCGCTCTGTCACCAAATTACATTGGCGTCACGCGTCATCGTGAAGCGTTTTGTTGGCACGCTTCATCATTTCGAAGACACTGTACGTGCTCTCTCAGCAGACACATGAATCCATGGCGTGCGCCCGCAAATATCACTACTAAGTCTCCGTGGCGCTAACCAAAACAACATCCACTGCCGCCGCCCTCTGCGCCTTTTCTGCGCCGGCTCTTCTTTTCGTTTGACAGGAACCGTCGATCAAAGCCATCTCCCGGTCGGCGCCATGCGGCATGGCTTACTGATAGTCGGAACCTATTTGCGGTGTGCTGGTTCTCTCGCTTGGAAGGAGAGACATAATGAAGACAATTACCATTTTCGCCGTGGCGGCTTTTGTCGCGTCATGCACAACACAACCGCGTTCGCTCGATCCTATCCCAGGCAGTATCACGTACGGCGGCCAACCGCGAACAAAGCTGACAAAGTCGCCCGTCGGCAGCACCTTTGATCACCGTTTTCTTGGCGCTAATGGCACCCGCTGGATCGAGACCTATCAGATTCAACCCGATCGAACCGTCGAGATTGTAAACCGTAGACGGGAGGTTGATATCGAGTTTTTCAATCACGATCGGTAAAATTTGGCATCGTTTTTCAGTGGCAAAGACCCAAGGGCCGCATAAACGCCTTGGATTCTCCTGTCATGTGGGTGGGGACGTTACCGCTTCCCTAAAATGACGTGGTGTGGTTCCCGTCCGCTGTTTAAAGATCTCGTAGAAACGGCTGCTCGAACCGAAACCGCAGTCGAAGCCGATTTGGAGAATGGGGTCATCGGTGTCCGTCAGTCGCTGCATTGCCCTCGTGATCCGGTATCGCATCAGATACTCATTCACCGACATTCCCAACACAGTGCGGAACGCCTTGTTAGCGGTGCTCGCGTGCATGCCCGCCTGCTCTGCGAGCTTGGGGACGCTGACTTCGTCTGCATACCGGGAATTGATAAGGTCGATCAACTGCTCGACATGGCGGACCGCGTGCCCTGCCAGAGACGCGGGTGACGCTATTTTCTCCGCGCTCTTCATCTCGACATTGTCCAGGATGAGTCGCCGCATCCGCAGGCGCACTTCGTCGGCGATCAGTCTGCGCCGCGCAGCGCTTCCCGACTGCCATTCGGCCTCCCATCTTGGGATAACTTTGGAATCCACCGTTTCCAGATCCCGTTCCACCAGAAATCGTCCCTGCATGATTGATTGCCTTGCATCCCGGCCGATCGGCAAGGATAGGAAATCGGCAAGGGGAATATAGATGCAGACAATTGGAGCGCTGTCGCTGACCGCGATGGTTTGATGGGGAATGGCTGCCCAGAATGTAATCAGGCGCCCCGCATCGACCTGTTCCTGCCTGCCATTGAAAAGATAGGTCATTGTGCCTTCAAGGAGCAGGTTTATTTCGACGTGATCGTGCCAGTGCGCCACCGTCATTGTATCTGCCGTGTGACGTTCGATCATAAATTCGTCTTTGGGATAGATCCATTCCTGGCGTTTGCCGTCCACTGCCATGCTCAGATCCCGGAATTAATAGCCCAATATCAGGAAGAAACTCTGATTTGGAAGGAGCATGACTCAATCACCATTTGATTGGAGATTGCAATGCCGAAAATTTGCTTGGTGGGTGCCGGAAGCACCGTTTTTGCTCAGAATATTCTGGGAGATGTCCTGTCGTCTCAAGCGGGCGGTGAATATGTCATCAGCCTGTTCGATATCGATCCTCAACGCCTGAAAACCTCAGAGATCGTCGCGCGGCGGATTTGCGAAACGCTGCGTCTTTCAGGGGTAAGGGTAGAAGCTACGTTGGACCGGCGCGAGGCACTGCGGGGCTCCGACTTCGTGATCCTGATGATGCAAGTTGGCGGCTATAAACCGGCTACCGTAACCGATTTCGAAATCCCGAAACAATATGGTCTGCGACAAACGATCGCTGATACGCTCGGGATCGGCGGCATCTTTCGCGGGCTGCGAACGATCCCAGTTCTTGAGGCGATCTGCCGCGACATGCAGGAGGTGTGCCCGCAAGCGCTTCTAATGCAATATGTGAACCCGATGGCCATCAACTGCTGGGCGATCAAGGAACTTGCCCCGGAAATTCGCACGGTCGGCCTTTGCCACAGCGTGCAGCACACCGCCGCCCATCTTGCCAATTGCCTTGACGAAGACGTTGCCGACGTAAACTACATGTCGGCCGGTATCAACCACGTCGCATTCTTCCTGAAATACGAAAAGCTGCATCGTGACGGCCGTCGCGAGGATCTTTACCCCCGGCTGAAAGCCTTGGCCGCCGAAGGCCGCGTTCCCAAGACCGATCGGGTGCGGTTCGACGTCCTGAAGAGGCTCGGCCACTTTGTGACGGAATCAAGTGAGCATTTTTCAGAATATACGTCCTGGTACATCAAGGAAGGACGGGGGGACCTCATCGAGCAGCTCAACATCCCGCTGGATGAATATATCCGCCGCTGCGAAGAGCAGATCACCGAATGGCATGCCCTGCGCAAGGACCTGGAAGGCGACAAGCCGATTGAGGTCTGCCGCAGCAACGAATATGCCGCCGGTATCATTCACGCCGCCGTGACCGGTAACCCGGCCCTAATCTACGGCAATGTGCCGAACAACGGATTGATCGAGAGCCTTCCTGACGCGTGCATCGTCGAAGTACCTTGCCATGTCGATAGAAACGGGATCCAGCCGATGCGGATCGGACGTATACCGTCTCAATTGTCTGCCGTCATGAATCTGAGCATCTCGGTGCAGCAGCTTACTGTCGAGGCGGCTTTGACGAAGAGCCGTGACCGTATCTACCAGGCCGCACTGCTAGACCCGCATACCTCCGCCGAACTGTCGCCCGACCAGATCTGGAAGCTGGTGGATGCCCTGATCGAGCGGCATGGCGACCTTCTCCCCAAATATCACTGAACCAACATCCACCGTCCTCACGAGAGGCGCGCCATCATCGGATGGCGCGCCTCTTGTCTTTTCGCGAATTTAAGCAAAGGAGGTACAAAACATCATAAAACATCACGATCGTGATTGACATTGATTATTTAGAATGAAAATATGATGGAAATTGTGATGCGCTTTGCGGAGAATCTTTGGATGAGTCAGGTGGTGGAAGTGAAAGTCGATCGCCGCGATGCCATTCGAAGCCATCTCTACGCGAACGGTTTTTCAACCATCCAAGCGCTGGCGGACGCGATTGGCGCGTCGCTTGCAACCGTCCGCAGAGACTTGCAGATCCTTGAGCAGGAAGGCGCAATCGACCGGGTGCATGGCGGAGCGCGGATAGCCGAGGGATCCTCGGTCGAAGTCGCATTTCAGGAGCGCGAAAAGCGGCATCTGTCGGCCAAGCGTGCTATCGCGACTGCCGCATACGACCTGCTTCATCCCCGAACGGCCATCTTTCTCGACGCGGGAACGACGGTTCTGCAGCTCGCGCGCCTCATTCGCATCAATCCCGTGCCGCTTCGTATCTTCACCAACGGCCTGACGGTTGCACAGGAGTTTCTTAATATCCCCAATCTGGAAGTGGTGGTCCTTGGCGGTCAGCTGCGCAGCGAAAACGCCTCGCTTGTCGGGCCGCAGGCTGAGGCGATGCTGGAAACAATATGGTTCGACCAGCTCTTCCTCGGCGCAAGCGCAATCAGCCCAGATGGCGCGATCTACAGCGTAGACAGCGCTGAGGCCAGTCTCAATCGCTGCATGCTTGCGCGATCGGCCAACCGTTTCGTGCTCGCCGATTCCTCGAAATTCGGGACGATGGCAACCTACAAAGTCGCGCCGCTCAACGCCGCGAAGGTCATTACCGATTCTGGGTTGACGCCGCATTGGCACGACGAACTCGGCAAATTCGGCGTCGATATGACGATTGCGGATCTGGGGGGCAAGGAGTGAGCGGCGAGCTGATCCTCGGTATCGACGGTGGTGGAAGCAAGGTACTGGTTGCGCTTGCCGACCACAGTGGCCGCATCCTGAGGACATCGATCGGGGGTGGGGTCAATCCCATGGATAACCCGAATTGGAGGCAGGAACTGGAGCGGCACCTAGAACCCTTCCGCCATGAAGCGCGGCTGTCGGCCGTTGCTGCCGCGCTGCCCGCCTATGGTGAGGTTTCGCATCTCTCCGCTCTGCAGCGCGACGCGATCGATCAGGCTTTTCCGGACATTCCCCGGCAGGTTCTTAACGATGTCGATGCAGCGCATCAGGGAGCCTTTGCCGGCCGGCCGGGCATCCTCGTCCTTTCCGGCACAGGCTCCATGTCCTGGGCGCGCAACGACCAAGGTGCGTCTGCAAGAAGCGGCGGCTGGGGCGATGTGATCGGCGACGAGGGAAGCAGTCACTGGATTGGACGGCAGGCGCTTAGCCTCGTCAGTCAAAGCCTGGACGGGCGCGCGCCACCGACCGCGCTTGCAGCAGCCCTGCTCGATTATTTGTGTATCGACCATGCCGCTCCGATCAACGGACTGGGTGCATGGGTCAGCACGCTCACCAATCCGCGCGCCGAAATCGCAGCGCTTTCGAGACTTGTCGATCAGGTTGCGATGAAGGGCGACGAGGGCGCCGCCGGGCTTGTCGAAAGGGCTGCGGACGAACTCGCCAAACATTGTCGCGCCGTTGCCGGGCATTGCGGTCCGGATGCGCGCTGGACGTATGCTGGCGGCACGTTTTCAAGCCATTTCCTCCTCGATGCGCTCGAACGTCACATCGGCAGCCCCCCAGTGCAGCCGAAACTTCCCCCCATCGGCGGCGCGCTCCTTGTGGCCGCCCAACGTCTCGACTGGCCCTTGGAAGAAGGCTGGTTCGGGCAAATCACGGCCACGGCAAAAGGTTGTGACCGCGCATCCAAGTGAATTGAGCTCAAGAACAAATAAGGATGGGAACATGCATAAATTCATCTTGCCTCTACTTGCTTCAGCGGCCCTGGTCATCGCCATGCCGGCGTTTGGTCAAGACGCAAAGCCGCTCGCGGGCCAATCGATCACGGTCCTCATGCCCTCGCCGCAAGGGCCGAATATCGCCGAGGATTTCGAGGCCGAGACCGGCATTCATGTCGATCTGCAGACGCTTTCTTGGGACGATATCCGGCCCAAACTGGTCACGGCTCTGGTTGCTGGAACCGCCCCGGCAGATGTGACCGAGTTCGACTGGTCATGGACCGGGCAGTTCAGTGCCGCCGGCTGGTATATGCCGCTGAACGACGTCATCGATGCCGACACACTTGAAGATATCGGTGTTGCCAAGATCTTCACCGTCGATGGCAAGCTGCTTGGTATCCCCTACACCAACGACTTCCGCGTCATGCTCGTCAACAAGAAGCATTTTGCCGATGCTGGTGTTGCAAACATGCCAAAGACGTTGAACGATCTGGTGGCCGCAGCCATGGCGATCAAGGAAAAAGGCATCACCGAATATCCGATCGGCCTGCCGGTTTCGGCGACGGAAGGCGCTTCCACAAGCTGGTACCTGCTGACCAAGGCGTTTGGCGGCGAGCTCTTCGACAAGGATTTCAATCCTCTGTTCCTGCAGCCAGACTCGGCTGGCTACAAAGCGCTGGCCTTCGAACTGATGCTTCTGAAGGACGGGCTCGTCGATCCCGCTTCGACCGGGCTGAAGGATAGCCAGATCAACGAGAGTATGTTCTCCCAAGGCCTCACCAGCATCATGATTTCAGGTGAACCTGGCCGTCTTGGCCAGATGAACGACCCCAAGCAGTCGAAGGTGGCTGGCCAGGTTGAAGCGATCCTCGTGCCGACGGAAAGCGGCGAAACCCGCAGCTTCGGCCTTCCGGAAGCTTTGGCTATTCCGAACGTGTCGGAAAACAAGGAGGCGGCGGTCGCTTTCGTCAAATGGTTCACAAGCAGGGAGTTTCAGAAGAAGAACGCGGTCAACGGGTTCTTGCCAACACGGACATCTGCCTTGTCAGAACTTAATGAAGCCGGAAAGCTGAACAGCGGCGATGCGCTTGTTGCACAGTCGAAGACTGTCGAAGCGCTCTTCCCGCAGGGCACGCCACCCTGGTATCCGCAATTTTCAAGTGGCGTCAACACCGCGATCAACAGCGCCGCCAAGGGCCAGATGACTGTAGATCAGGCAATGGAGGCTATTGCCACTGCCGCCAAGCAGGCGATGGCGCAGTGAGTGTAGTTGCTTCCGGCAATGTTTCAAACAAGCCTGGGGTCGGCTTCAATGCCGACACCACCTTGGGCTTGCTGCTGGTGTCACCAATCGTCATCACGATGGTGGCCCTGGTCTTCTATCCGATGGGACGAACCGTCTGGGACAGTCTCCACCGGGTCAATCCCATGCAGGCCGGCACGCCGTTTGTCGGTCTGGAGAATTACAGCCGGATGCTGTCCGATGCGCAGCTTGCAACGACTTGGGGCAATACGCTCACCTATGTCGTCCTTGCCGTTCTTGCGGAAATTATTCTCGGCGTTCTTGCGGCAGCCCTGATCAACCAGATTAAGACCGGGCGTCAGTGGGTGCTGGCGGCAGTGATCCTGCCCTGGGCTCTTCCCGGCGTCGTCAATTCGGTCATCTGGCTCTGGATCTATCAGCCGGGCGCGGGATTGCTGAACGGCATTCTCGTGGCGTTGGGGCTACCGTTCGAGAACCATGTCTGGTTCAACGACCGAACCAGCGCGATCATCGCAGTCACCGTGGTGCATGTCTGGCGGATGATGCCGCTGACGATCGTCATCGTGCTTGCGGCCATGCAGAGTATTCCGGCGCACCTTTATGAGGCCGCCCGCATCGATGGCGCGACCCGCGTTCAGATGTTCGGACTGGTCACTCTACCTCTCGTTCGCAGCGCGATCGCTGTTGCGATGACGAACGCGACCGTCAACGCTTTCAACCTTTTTGACGAAGCCTGGGTGCTTGCCGGTGCGAGCCTCGAGACGCGGCCGGTACTCGTTCAGATCTATCTCGAGACGTTTCAAAACCTTCGGTTTTCTTACGGGATGGCGCTCTCGGTGGTGGTCACGCTCGTGTCACTGCTCATCTCGCTCGTCTATGTCCTTCGCGTTTACCGCAACACACGGTTCGACTGATGAAAACCACTTTGTCCTATAAAATCTTGATTTGGACCGGCATTGCCGTCCTGTTGATCTGGTCCCTCGGGCCGATCTATTGGACGATTGCAAGCTCCGTGACGCCGAGCGCTGATTTTTCGACCCGGCCGCTCAACTTCTTTCCGCAGCACTTCACGCTCGATCACTATTCGCGGCTGCTCGGTATCAACATCGCCCGGATCGGCGGCGTCGAAGTCTTTAAGCAGTTCCGCGCGGCACTGATCAACAGCGTAGTGACGTCGGTTGCGGCGACGTGTCTTTGCGTAGCGATTTCAGCCTTTGGTGCCTACGCGTTCACGCGGCTTCAGTTTCCCGGCCGCAAGGCGCTGTTCATCGTCGTC
Organism: Pararhizobium qamdonense; assembly: GCF_029277445.1. Classification (NCBI taxonomy): domain Bacteria; kingdom Pseudomonadati; phylum Pseudomonadota; class Alphaproteobacteria; order Hyphomicrobiales; family Rhizobiaceae; genus Pararhizobium; species Pararhizobium qamdonense. Next base: position 28,015 of record NZ_CP119568.1, read on the forward strand.
GTGGCAACGCTGGCAGTCCCCGCATATGCCGTGCTGATCCCGCTCTATCAGATCATGATCAAGCTGCATCTCGTTGATACCTATGTCGGTGTCGCACTCATCTATGTCTCGGCATTCCTGCCGCTATCGTTGTGGCTGCTCAAAAGTGTCTTTGAGGCGCTTCCCATTGCATTGGAGGAGGCAGCCCAGCTTGATGGCGCGGGCCGGCTCTATATCTTCTTCAACATCGTGCTGCCGCTGGCCGGCCCTGGCCTGACCGCCGCGGCGATCCTGACCTTCCTTGGCGCCTGGGGCCAATATCTCGTTCCGCTCATCTTCTCGCCGCAGGCAACAAAGCCCCTGACGGTTCTGATCCCGGAATTCGTGACCAAGAATTTCATCGACTACGGCCTGATCACGGCGAGCGGCTCGATCGCGATCATCATTCCAGCCCTCGTCGTCATCTTTCTCAACCGTTACCTCGTCAGCGGCCTGCTGGCTGGTTCGGTTAAATAATCGGAGACCCTATGAACACGACCGAAAAGGTTATTTTCGAACAATTCCCGTATTGGGAAAAAGCCATCGGCGCGAACGTCAAGACCAGCGGTGAGGAACTGCTCGTCTTCGTTGGCTGCGGCACCTCGTACAATCTCGCACTTTCTCTTGCCGCCTATGCAAATATGGCTGGACGCAGAGCCATAGCGGCACCCGGTGCCGAATGGCTAAACCGCCCATCGGCTTTCTGGCCTGAATGGCGCAAGACCCACATTGTCGCCCTTTCCCGCAGCGGCGAGACGACGGAAACGGTGGCCGCCGCCAAGGCAAGCCGGGCCGCCGGCGCGTTCGTCACAGCGATTACCGTCGAAGCAGAGAGCGCGCTGGCCAAGAACTGCGACCGGTTGATCGCGGCCGCGACCCATCCGGACGAAGGCATCGTCATGACCGTGTCCGCCAGCCTCATGGTCCTTCTAGGCTTGCAGATGATCGGGCAGGAAATTCCCGCATCTTTGGTCAGCTCCGCCCGCCGGCTCGCTGACGCGCTCGATGCTGCGCTGCCCAAAATCATTGAGGATCGCTCGCATTTCGTGTTCCTCGGCAGTGGCCCGCTGTTCGGGGTCGCCTTGGAAGGGGCGCTTAAACTGATGGAAATGAGCCAGATCATGACTCAGGCCTTCCATCCGCTGGAATACCGCCATGGCCCGATCAGTCTGGTTGACGGACAGACGGCCGCCATCATGCTCTACAGCTCACATCAGAAGGAGGCCGAAATCAAGCTTGTCGAAGAGTTGCGGGATAAGGGCGCGGTGGTCATCGGGTTCGGCGGACCGGGGGATATCGAGTTTGCCGTTGACGCCGGTCTTTCGCTCGCCGGTCTTGCCGTGCTTCCGGCGCTGCAGATCCTTGGGGAGCGCGCAGCCCAAGCCAGAGGCATCGAGACGGTCTCCCCTCGGCACCTGACCAAGGTTGTGACGCTGGCATGAGTGCGATCGACGACAATCGCGAAGTAGCGCTTCAAAAGCTGTTCGGCGCAATACGTCTCCCTCTCCCGCGCGGCATCACATCCGTCTGCTCGGCGCATCCGCTTGTCATAGAGGCAGCGCTCCGGCGCGCCGCTGCAGAGGATCAGGTGGCGCTCATTGAGGCGACCTGCAATCAGGTCAATCAGGAGGGTGGCTATACCGGGATGAAGCCCTCGGATTTTCGAAGGTTTATCGAAGGCATAGCCGCCGATATAGGTTTTCCTGTTGAGCGCATCATTCTTGGCGGCGACCATCTCGGTCCCAATCCATGGAGGAAACTTCCGGCAGAAGACGCGATGGTGCGGGCGGAGGCGATGGTTGCAGCCTATGTCGAGGCCGGGTTCGAGAAGATACATCTCGATACCTCGATGGGCTGCGCGGGCGAACCTCTGGCGCTCGAAGACGAATTGACTTCGGCTCGAGCCGCCCGCCTGGCGAAAACTGCAGAAGATGCAGCGCTTCGCTTGGGACGGCGTCCGCCCGTCTATATCATCGGAACCGAAGTTCCGCCGCCCGGCGGAGCGACGCACCAGCTCGACGAAATTGAGGTCACACGCGCGGATGCCGCCATGAAGACGCTGGCTGTTCACCGAGCTGCGTTTACTCGAGCTGGGGTGGCTTCGGCAATGGAGCGTGTCATCGGGATCGTCGTTCAACCGGGAGTCGAATTCGGCAACGCAAATGTGGCGCTTTACAAACCGGACCGGGCGCATGAGCTGATTGCGGCGCTGGAAGAGATGCCCGGAGTGCTGTTCGAAGCGCATTCCACCGATTACCAGCCCGCCGCCACCCTATCTGCCCTTGTCGATGACGGCTTTGCCATCCTCAAGGTCGGACCGGGACTGACGTTTGCGCTGCGTGAAGCTCTATACGGTCTCGACGCGATCGCCGATGTAATCGACGGGAGAGCCGGTGAAGCCAACCTTGTGACAACCATGGAAGCGCTCATGGTTCAACAGCCTGCAAATTGGGCCGGCCATTACAGCGGCGGAGCGGACGAAGAGCGGCTGCAGCGGCATTTCAGCTATAGCGACCGGATCCGCTACTATTGGCCGGACGCCAAGGCCTCTGCTGCAGTCGATGACCTGTTCGGCCGGTTCACCGGCGACATTGCCGAAACGCTGATCAGTCAGTATCTGGGAAGGCTTCATGCCGACGCCGTGGAAAAGCGTGTCGCACCCCGGCCGCGCGACCTCTGCCTGGCCGCAATCGATGCGGCATTGGCTCCCTATTTTGATGCCACGGCAGCCCGATAAACGAACGGTGGCTGCTTGCTGCCGGATACACGAACATACGATGATACAGCCGGAGAAAGTTATGGCGTCAGTAAGCGTTACGAATGTCCGCAAGAGCTACGGTCATTTCGAAGTTCTGCATGGGGTGGACGTCGATATCGAGGATGGCGAATTCGTTATTCTCGTCGGCCCGTCCGGCTGCGGAAAATCGACATTGCTGCGCATGATTGCAGGGCTTGAGGAGATTTCCGGCGGAACGGTCTCGATCGGTAGCAAGGTGGTCAACAATGTCGCCCCCAAGGAACGCGATATTGCGATGGTCTTCCAGTCCTACGCGCTTTACCCACATCTGACGGTCGAAGCGAATATGGGATTTTCGCTGAAACTGGCAAAAGCGGCGAAGGAAGAGACCAGGAAACGAGTCCTGGACGCCGCACAAATTCTGGGACTTGAGCATCTGCTTGACAGGTATCCGCGAAATCTCTCAGGCGGCCAGCGCCAGCGTGTTGCAATGGGCCGCGCTATCGTCAGAAATCCCCAGGTTTTCCTGTTTGACGAACCCTTGTCGAACCTTGATGCAAAGCTGCGCGTTCAGATGCGCTCCGAGATCAAGCAGTTGCACCAGCGATTGAAGACGACGACCATCTACGTTACCCACGATCAGATCGAGGCGATGACGATGGCCGACAGGATTGTGGTGATGCGGGATGGCTTCGTTGAGCAGATCGGCACACCGCTCGACCTCTACGACCGCCCCGCAAATCTTTTTGTCGCAGGATTTATCGGGTCGCCGGGGATGAACCTCATTCGCGGAAGGATCAGCGCCACCGGTCCGCTGGCCTTTATCGCCGACAGCGGCGGCAAATTGCCATTGCCTGCCAGGGCAGACTTGGAGCGTGGAGCCGAAGTCATCTATGGCATCCGACCGGAACACCTGACGATTGGGCAAGGCCCGGTCACAGCAGACGTCCTTTTGATCGAGCCGACGGGAGCTGAAACCCAGGTGACTGCCAAGTTTGGATCGAACCACCTGATCGCGACCGTCCGGGAACGGCTAAACCTTGCCGCTGGCGACACACTGGCCATCGCGCCGGACGTTGGCAAACTGCATCTGTTTGACGCGAAGACGGAAAAGCGATTGGTGCTGGCGTAGGATCTTCAAAGGTTTCCGTATTGTGGCTCGTGCTAAGCGGATCGTTGCTGCCGTCCGCCGGTAAGATGGATTTCCCCCGCAAGCGGTCGTGTTGGCAGAATTGTCGGCACCCGCGAACTGGTCATTAACGGCATGCCGTAAGGCGCGCCGTATGCAGTCACGGAAACTGCGGTCCGTATTCTTCGCGTCCTCCATGGTGTGCAGGAATAACCAGACACTTTGCCCACGAGCTAGACATTATTCTCGGTGTCGAGAACAACTGGGCGGTGGTTCTAACTGGTTCAAGGCATCTGGAATCATCGGCAAGTCTTGAAAGCGATTTTCCAATTGACCGGCCAGATCGACAGATTGCGGACCACACGGATTAAACTTTACGCCCATGAAGGGCCCTCAGGATAAGTCTTCCCACCGAATGGATCAAATTTACGCGAAAACTAACATTTCCATGCATTTTCACCTAAAATCGTGCCATCGCACACCCCAACCAGCACTGGATACAGACGATGTTCACCCACGTGATGATCGGCAGCAATGACCTTACGAGATCCAAAGCCTTCTACGACGCCACCTTCATGGCCCTTGGGGGCGCACCCGGGGAGGTTGATGCCAGAGGGAGGATTGTCTACGGACATGGCGGAAGCCGCCTAATGATAACTGTGCCGATTGATGGGAAACCCGCGACCGTCGCAAATGGTGGAACGATTGGTCTTGTCGCTTCAAGTCAGGAGCATGTGAAAGCATGGCACGACGCTGGCGTGAGAAATGGAGGTCGATCCACAGAGACACCTCCTTGCCAACGACCAAATGGATCTTTTGTGGCCTATCTCCGTGATCCAGATGGAAACAAGCTGACCGCGCGCACGCTAACGTTGGCCTAAATTGGCATTGCACGGCGTGCTTTTTGTGCGCAACTATAATCATGCAGTGCTGGCGGTACTGGCCCTGTCCGCGATCGTGGTTATTCTCGTCCATGTTGCCAGCGTTCCGGTCACAAAGGACGAACAGATCGACATAGGCCAAGAAAAACGTTGCAGCGCCGGATTGACGATGCGGTGCTGCGGGTCCCTGCCTCTCAGGCGTGCAGTACTTTTTCCAATACATACCGGACATTTGATGGCGTTCCCCGCATCTCGCATCGTCCGCCCTCTTCGATCTTCCTACAAATTAAGTCTACGCGGGCTGGGTCATGGGAGGCGAGCAACAAAACTTTCCGAAGTGTGACTCTTGTCAACGTGACGGGCCTACGACTTAGGCGTCCATTCTTGTAGACCAACAAACGAATTGTCTCTGACATCATTTGAACCCCCAATGGCAGATTGAGCGCGCATGTCGTGTTAATTTTTTAACATATCAACCAAGGCCTGCGCAAATGATTAGTAAGGGCTCGATCCTCTGCTCTCTTTAATTTTTTGTTCCGATCGGCCGTTCAGCCAGTTGCGCCATATCCGGCCCAGCCTAACGCGTACAGATGTAGACCATTAGCCACGGCCAATCGATAATCTGTGACGTAGCAAAACGGGCGCCTCAACACAGCAATCGCCCCAAAAATGGTGCGCGTCCCGTAAGATGTGACGGGATGTCTGTTAGACGTTTGTTTACCAAGACGGGTGACGATTTCAACGTTTGATAGAGGGGTTATCGATATGAGCACAATCATTGATTTACTTGAAGGTGCAAAGTTACTGGCTAGGTCTGAAAACAATTTGATGCTGGCGTACCTCATCGAGATGGCACAGCAAGAGGCGCGCGAAGCTACCGCCCAACGTGCGAAGAAAAGGACGGCGTGACCACTCTGCGGCGACGGCAACTTGGGGTAGGTGGCACTAATCGTATTCACTGGTTTTCTTTTCCGCCACGCATGAGCGATGGTCGAATGCGTGGTATTTCTCAAATCAGCGTTCGACATCCTCCTTAAATGTCTTTTCTGGTTGAGGAGTTGAGGCCCATTCTTCTATGTCCGGACCGTGCGGATAACCGTGCTCAGATATCCAGGAGCATATCCAGAGCGCAGCGATACTTTTCCCGGCGAAAACGCAACTGTGCATCGCCTAAAATTTCCCGGCTGGGATTGAGCTTATCTCGGAGGTCAGCAATTTTCACCGCGCGCGCGATTGGGTTCGGTGCTAGCCGCCGGATGAAGTCGAAAAAATATTCGCCTCGGAAACGGGTAAGGGCGGCCACCGCCTCCACGATCTCTGCCGAGAAGCCGTGCTGCGAAGAAAGGTCAAGGCAAGTCCATGGGCTATCACCGACCATATCGTGCAGGACGGCGACAATTCTCTGGTCGTTAGTATTCATGGCTAGCATGACGCGGAGTGGATGGAGGATATAAGGTTCGCCGGCCTCATCGACCTGGCCGGCGTGCGCGTCGGTGGCGAGCTTGATTGCTGTTTCGAGATTCATAGACCTTTTCCGTTACCCGGTATCGCTAGCGAAAACGTCCTGATGCAAAGCGAATATGACGTTGGCCATGGCGCCACCGGCGACAAAAACACACGCTCACATAAACTTCACGGGCACGTCTCTCGTCAGCAACTTCGCCAACTCTTCAGCATCCCAGTTGGTAAGGCGCACGCAACCGTGAGAGCCGGTCTTGTCGATACGGCTCGGTTCGGGTGTGCCGTGTATCCCGAAGGTTGGTTCGGAAAGATCAATCCAGACGGTTCCAACTGGACCGTTCGGGCCAGGAGGCAAAGTTAGGACCTTGTCGTTGCTGCCCTGCTGGAAATTGACCTTCGGATTGTAGGTATACTCCGGGTTAAGCACCACCGTTTTGACCGTATGTGTGCCCGACGGTGACGGGTTCGTTTCACTGCCGATCGTTGCGGGATAGGCAGCTAAAAGAGACCGATCGGCGGCATAGGCTCGAAGTTGGCCTAGTTTCTTATCGACTTCGACGCTAACGGCAGCGCCTTTTTTGTTGGCACCGAGATCGGCAACGAAAATTGTCTCGCCATCTACGAACTTGGCCTGTGGATTGAGCGCCTTCAGTAAGTCTTCGCCCATATGGAAACGCTCTGCCAATGCCTCCGTCGCCGTGGCATAGCCTAGATATTTCATTTGCGCCATCTGCGCATAATCTTTGGGGATAGCACCTGCGATCGCAGACAGATCCGCTGCTGTTATGACATAGCTGCCGATGACCTGATTGGCATCCTCGATGGCACCGATAACCTGTGGACTGATCTTTCCATCGGCGGGAAGGCCGCGCATTGTTTCGTAAGCAGCGAGCGCGCTGCGGAGATTGCCGCCGTCGAGGCCGTCGATCACACCGGGAGAGGCGCCAGCTCTGTCAAGCAGCACCTGCAGTCGTGCGACTGATGCTGACGGAATGTTGGTATCGAATGGCAACGCGACCGTCGCCGGATCGACCGCCGTCGATGTGGTGCTCGCCGTTATCGTCGGATCGACGTTCGTTGGCGTTGGTGTGTAGGCAGCGGGGATGACGTCAAGAGGCGCACTGTTGATTGCCTCTGCTGTCAGATTTGTTGCGGATGCTGCCGCGATGGATGCATAGGCGATAGAGCTTGCAAGCGCGAAGAGGCGAAACGTGCCGGACATCAGAGTAATCCTTGAGACAGGGCGCTATTCGCCAAAGCTGACGATCATTGAAAATGGTTAATGCTTCGGAAATGCTATCCACAGTTACGCGGGTGGAGGGAGGACGGAACAACGAAGCTTAATCCCGCTTATCGTTCGATCCAAACCTCTAGAATGTGAGGTTGGGAGATTGTGGAAGCGCCCCCACTGCAACGAAAGCTTGCCGCCATACGTTCCTCTGGCGTCGAAGGCTACTCTCGCCTTATGCATGTCGATGAAGAGATAACCTCTGGCAAAGCTGACAAATCATGCACCATCGTCGATGCCTTGATTGAAAGCGCTAATGGCGAGATATTCGGAACTGCCGGGACAGTGTGCTCGCCGAGTTCCGGAGCGTCGTGCAAACCTTCAACTGCACAATTGCCATCCAGCTCGCCATCGCCCGCGTCAACGCGGACATTCCAGTTGAATCTAGATGAACTTCCGCATTGGCATCAATGTCGTTGATGTCTTGGTCAAGAACGGCGACCTTTTCGGGAACTGCGTTAGTATTGCGGCTCGACTTGAGGCTCTCGCCGAAATGGGTGGGATGCGTCACCCGCAGCGTTGGCGTGCCTTGGTCACAGCTCCGCCCAGTGCCGCAATCGGCAACGAAAGTGAATCTGGCCAGCGATGACAATTTGACAGAGGTCGCTTTCTGTAAGTCGATCCGCGATGATGACGACGGCACGGAGTTGCGCTTAGCCCTTAAACACTAACCAGGCGGCGCGTTCGCCGATTTCGCCCGGACGCCGATTGGATCGTGACCCAGCTGAGTGGGAGGAGCCTGCCATCGAGTTTCTTTTTTGGGAAACTGCCCGCGACAGCGAAAGTGAGGCGATGATTCGTGCTTACATCCAGCCTTACCCCCAGGGCAAATTCGTCTCGCTCGCTGAAATTCTTCTCTGCACAACGGCGCCATAACGGCAAGAGTCACGCTTCAGCCGAGGATTGTGATCCCGGTCTAAGTGCGCGCTCGTGGTAGCGCATCTTCCAGTGGACAATATCGCGACTGCTGTTGAGCGAGACGAGGAACCAGCCAAGATAAACAGCCCCGACCGATAGACTGACAGTTGTTATCCTGATTGCTGTAAATTCCCGAAGGAGCGCCTGAGCGCCGACATCGACCATTTCCGCGCCATCCACCTCGTATACGAACGACTCTATGGCACCTGCCGTCATGCCCATCAGGATATCTGCTAATCGCTCATCGCTGACCAGGGCTGGCAAGGTCGATGTATCGGCGCCATGAGCTTGAACGCGATGATAGTCCCAGCCAAACACAGGAATTGGCAAATTCTCGTTTTCGACCGAAGATTTGGCGTACTGACGGAGCGACACCGCCGAGGTGCCCTTGGCGATGTCACCGATCATGCCGACCACTTTCGTCCAGTCCACCGGGCGTTCGAACATCAATTGCTCCACACATGTCTACGTTGCTGTAAATGAGCCAATAACACGCTTTGACAAGAAGCCGGTTTTTCACATCGCACAAATTTGTCGCCTTTTGGCGCGAGGGAACGGAAACCAGTCGGGCCGGAGGAGGGGATTGTCCATGATGATTCACTCACCGGTGTTGCGATGTTGGGATTGATGCCATTCCGCGGATTGGTTTTTGTGATCTTCCGGACGGGTCGGCACCGATTTGTTGTCCCTCGCCTTGCTGAAAAAGACTGTACCTCAGATCTTATCTCCGAAGAGAGTTCGACCAACTGGAACTTCTATCTCCCTAGGGACTTGGTATTGACAAGCCCAAATTCCCAAGGAGATCCCAATGCTGGATCAACCAAACACAGCTGCCACCGTGCCAACAGCCAAGGATCCACATCTTCGCGACTTGGCGAATTGCATCCGGTTTCTCTCCATGGACGCGGTCCAAAAAGCCGAAAGCGGTCATCCCGGCATGCCGATGGGCATGGCGGACATCGCCACGGTATTGTTCTCCGATTTCATGAAGTTCGATCCTGAAGATCCAAAATGGTTCGACCGGGATCGTTTCCTGATCTCAAACGGCCACGGATCGATGCTGCTTTACAGCCTGCTATATCTGACCGGCTACGAAGACATGACAATCGACGAGATCAAGCGTTTCCGCCAGATCGACAGCAAGACGCCCGGTCACCCGGAATACCATTTCGCACCGGGCATCGAGACGACCACCGGCCCGCTCGGGCAAGGCTTTGCCAATTCGGTCGGACTTGCGCTTGCCGAGCGGATTATGAATGCCGAGTTTGAGGATAGCCTTGTCGATCATTATACATATGTGTTCCTTGGCGATGGCTGCCTGATGGAAGGCATCAGCCAGGAAGCGATCTCTCTTGCCGGCCACCTCAAGCTCGGAAAGCTGATCGCGTTCTTCGACAACAATTCGATCTCGATCGATGGCGCTACCAGCCTCGCCGAGTCCGACGACCAGAGCGCCAGGTTCCGGGCGTCGAACTGGCACGTTCAGGAAATCGACGGCCACGACACCGACGCAATTCGTGCAGCGATTATTGAGGCTCGGCGGATCGACGACAGACCGTCGATGATTTCCTGCAAAACGATCATCGGCTTCGGGTTTCCGACCAAAGCCGGCACGCAGAAGGCTCATAGCGACGCACCGGGCGAGGAAGAAATTGCCGGGGCACGGAAGCTACTTGGTTGGTCGGCAGAACCGTTCGAAATCCCGAGCGGCCTTCTCGAAAACTGGCGGGGGATTGGCCGTAGAGGCCGCACGGCCAGACAGCAATGGGAAGCGCGTCTGGACGCGTCATCTAGGCATTGCCCGGACTTCAAGCGGCGGATAGAGGGCGAGATGCCGGATGGTTGGCGGTCATCGATCGCGACGGCTCGGCAAGAGTTCCTCTCGGGCGAAAAGGACTTGGCGACGAGACAAGCGAGCGGCGCCGTTCTCAACCACCTCTTCAAAGCAATCCCCGAATTGCTCGGCGGTTCGGCGGATTTGACCCCGTCGAACAACACCAAGGCTAAGGATCAGGTAGAGATCAAGCCCCAATCGTACGCTGGCTCCTATTTGCATTACGGGGTGCGAGAGCACGGCATGGCTGCCGCGATGAATGGCATTGCGCTGCATGGCGGCCTCATCCCTTATGGCGGGACTTTTCTGACATTCTCCGACTATTGCCGGCCCGCCATCCGGCTTGCTGCGATGATGGAAGTCCGGACGATCTTCGTCATGACCCACGACTCCATCGGACTTGGCGAGGATGGGCCCACCCACCAGCCGGTCGAACATCTGTCGGCCCTGCGAGCTATTCCTGGCCTTGCCGTCTATCGCCCCGGTGATCCGATTGAAACAGCGGAATGCTGGGAGGCTATCCTCGATCGACCACGACAGGCAGCGTTGATCGCCCTGTCGCGTCAGCCGATGCCACTCCTGCGGCGGGAGGGCGGCTCCGCAAACCGATCAGCCAAGGGCGGTTACGTTTTTGTTGAAGCCGAAGGCGGCGAGCGCCAACTGACATTGCTCGCGACTGGCTCTGAGCTGCATCTGGCTGTCGAAGCGAGAGCTGAACTTCAAAAGGAAGGCATTGCAACTGCGGTCGTTTCGATGCCCTGCAGTTTGTTGTTCGAAGAGCAGGACGCAACATACAAGCGATCGGTGCTTGGTGAGACACGTGCACGCGTTGCCGTCGAGGCGGGGATGCAGGATTCGTGGGACCGGTACATCGGCGTTGATGGCGGATTTGTCGGTATGCATCGCTTCGGCGCATCCGGCAAGATCGGTGACGTCTACGCAAAGTTCGATATGACCGTCGATGCGATCGTCCGCAAAGCCAAGGCGGTGTTGAGCGATCTCGGCTTATGACATGGCGGCGGAGCTGAATCTAGAAACTCTCAGGCTTCGAGCGCGTTCACACCCGGATTACAATTCAATTTGGAAGACTACTATGGCAGACATCAGCACGACGACCATTAGGGCAAGCTTTGCAACGCGCGAAGCGGCTAAGCTAGCCATCGAGCGCCTGGTGCAGCAGCATGGGGTGTCGCGGCCGGACATCTTCGTTCAAGCCGTTGGCGAGCAGAATACTGCCGGGACAGCAGCATCCGGAGGTGATGTCGCCCGTCCCGACGGCGCACGTGATGATGCTGCGCTCCAAGGCAAGATCGAGGTTTCGGTTGATATAACGACCAATCAGATTCCAGCCGTACAACGCAGTTTCGGGGACGCCGGCGCTACCCGCGTGTCCGGTCGCTGAAAGGGAGTGGTAATCATGACGGACCCTACCCTCGGGCCAGAGAACGAACTGCGTGACATCGTCGAGGCTAAACTCGCATCCCTTGTGCTCGAACTGGAAGAAGTTAACTTCAAGATCGACGAAATCGCCTTTGCGATCGAAGACGTGCTGAAAGCTAACTGGCTCGATCAGGCAAAGGCGCTGAGACGGGCGCGTGCTGAAACTCCAGATAATTTCGTGTCCGACGGAAACGAAGGCTGAGCTGGTCTCACAGTTGAAGGATTACAATCATGGCTGCCACATTCCACGTTATAGCCCTCAGTTCACGAGACCCGGACGGACGCGACACGTTAGACGAGCCGAAACTGCTTTATCCTGACGCGCTGGAGACTGCTCGGCAACTTAAGGATCAGGGCAAAGCTTTTCGCGTCGTTGCCTATGGCGAGCATTCTGCCGATCAAATGCAGGCCTTCGGTGATCTGGGTGCGCTGGAATAGCCACAGGAGCTTCGCGAAAATATTATTGCCTTCTGACCCTGGACAGGATGATCGATGGCTTTCAAACGCTTCGTGATTGTTTCGTTCATTGGGGGTAGCTCGGCGTTTAAACCGAATTTTGAGGCTGTTGCAGGGAAAACATGCAAACGCAGCCTGATGATCGATTCGGCGTATCTGAAAGCTCAACGCACCCCAGCCAGCGTTGTAAAAAGGGGCAATTGCTGGCTGTATCGGATGCCCGGCGATCGCAAATCTTCTCTTAATCAAGATTGCGTGGCAAAGATTTTCCAATTGATCGCGCCTTCGTTGGTAACGCACTCATCTATGTAATGAGAGTCGGAAATAACGCGGACTGATCAAGTACACAGACGGAACAAGTCGGTCTGTAGAGGGTTGGGCAACAAGAGGTCGCGGCGTGTCAATCGACTAAGAAGAAGATGTCGACGTCGTGGTTTCTCCGAATGCTCTCAGCCGGCAATGAAAAGCCAGGTGAGCTCCATAACTTTGCGCCTTGTCCTCTTCCCTCTGTTTTAGAGTATTCCTTGCCAAACATCGCAATCATCGGCTCCGGGCCGAAAGGGATCTACACACTTAAAGGTTTGATCGGGAGCGATACGCCGCTGTCAATCACCGTTTACGAAGCCAATGCCGACCCAGGTAAGGGCACGCCCTACCATCCTCGCGCCAATGACCGCGCAATGCTTGCAAATATCGCCAGCATTGAACTACCTCCCGTTGGCGAGAGCTTGGTATCCTGGCTTCGCCGCAAGACCCCAGCTGAACTGGCACTGCTGGGTGTTCCTGTGGAGACGATAGGAGAGCGCGAGTTTTACCCACGCGTTGTGCTTGGAGAGTATTTCCAATCGCAGCTTCAGGGACTGCTCGCCAAGGCCATCGACCGCGGCCATGTCATCAACATCAAGGCGAACCACCGGGTGGTCGATATCGCGCTTGGCGAAGCCGATATCGCTGTCAAGGTGCAGAAAGCCGATGGGGCACAGAGCCATCAGGCATTCGATCACGTGGTAATGGCGACCGGTCACGATTGGCCTGAAACGACTGAGACGAAACCGGGCTTCTACATCTCGCCATGGCCCGCAGCAAACCTTGATACTATTGGCGATGTTTCGGTTGGAGTTCTTGGAACGTCGCTTAGCGGCATCGATGCCGTTGTGTCGGTGACAACCTCGCATGGCTCCTTCATGTTGGATGAGGCCGGCCTGCTGCAATACCACACGTCGGCGGCTGATGACTTCCATATCACCATGATGTCGCGCAAAGGGTTATTGCCGGAAGCCGATTTCTATTGCACCGTCCCCTACGTCCCGACGACAATCTTCACTGAAAGAGCCGTGGACGAGCTTATCGAGACCAAACCAGATCGACTTCTCGATGAATTATTCGACCTGTTTCGGGCACAGCTGTTCGCAGACGATCCGCAATACGCCGAACATATAGGGCTCGGTATGCTGATGGTGGAAACCGTCGCGGACGCGTATTTCGCCGATCGCGAGACATACGACCCCTTCACCTGGGCGTCTCTCAACCTCGGCGACGCAAAAATGAATAAGGCGAGCCGCACGACTGTCGCGTGGCGCTATTCGATCCTGCGCATGCATGAAGTGCTGCTGCGTGCCGTTCCCCATTTTTGTGAGAACGATCTCAAGCGCTTTCACAAGTACTTCAAAACGCTATTCGTCGATGATTACGCCACTGTGCCGCATCAGTCCATTGAGCGCCTGCTTGCCCTGCACCGTGCTGGCCGACTATCGGTGCTCAAACTCGGATCAGAGTACACGCTCGACAGCGACAAGGTTGAGCGCGGGGCCGTTATCGACATCGGCGGGGAAAAGCACACATTTAAAGCCTTTATTGATGCCACAGGCCAACAGGCCGTGTCGGCTTGGGACGTGCCATTTCCTTCGTTAATCCGTCAAGGCGCGGTGCGCGAGGCACTGACGCAAACCACGTCATCGGCCTTGGCAGCCAAGGAAGACACGGAGATGATCGCAACAGGCGGGATCGACTTGGACAGCCAATTCCGACCCCGTTTCGAAAAGCCGCTGTGTCACAATCTATACTGTGTGTCGATTCCCTTTCTCCTCCACAAGCTGCCCTTTGTTCAAGGTATTACCAGTGCTGCGGAGCTCGGCGATATCGTCGCGTCGGCAATTCTTACTGAAATAAACGGACCATCGACGTCAGCAGGAGCGCAAATTACCAACAATTTAATGAGATCATCGGTTAGGGCAGGGCACACATGAGACTTTACTATACTCTGTGCAAACGGGGGTCGCGCCGACTGGTCGGCGAGAAATCGCAATAACTGCGGGGACGATCTTCGACAGCAACGGCAGGGAGCACTGGACAGCCTGCATCTCGATTGCGCGCGAGAAATCGATCAGGCTGATGAGTTTGACGTGGTCCTCACACAGGAAACACGACAGACCGCCGCAAACCACGGGACTGCCTTTCCCCAATCTCGACGGCTACCCTCGTTGTGGTCGCCGCCGGCATGTTCCCGCTCTGGCAATCCTCACTAGGGAAATGGCGCGAATGCACTTACATCAATGTCGGGAGCAATGGCTTTTACTGCCTCGAACCAAGCGTAGCGCAAGCTTCAATTGCTATTGGCCTAATCTCGCGCTGTCGGACCCTGCGCTCATTGCAGAAAAATTGGTTTAACGACAAGGGTCCACCATGATCTCCGCCATCTCGTCCAGCCAGTTCCTTGCGCCTGATGACTTGTCTCTCCTGCAAACCTTTCTTGAGGCATGGTGTTTGGAGAATTCGGTGCCCCTCGATGATCGGGCTGCTCAAGAGGTGGCGGCCGGTCTGATTCACTGGTATCAGGATAACGGTTCCGACAAAAGCGGACTTAAAGCACACATCATCGATGCAGCGTCGCTATCGCCGGAACTACAGCGCCTGGTCGAAACGCTCTCAGACGCAGAATGAATCCACCGATACCGCATCGCCATCGGGCTATTATGATGCGATCTTCATGAGCATTTTGCAGCTGTGAAGTTAAAGAGAGCAAAGCACCGGGACTCCAAGCTCCGCCGCCGGGATGCCGAAAATGCCGTCCAACAGGAATGCCAGCCGCTGAACGGAGGACCTATTTCTTATCTGTCCTCATTCAAAGCGTCTTGAGCAATCTTAACAACGCAACGATCTCCAGTGGGGTGCCGCGCTTAAATGCGATGTAAGTCGCCATTTCCTCACCGTGAAAACGTTGCTTGAACGCAGCTTGGCCTTGTAGGTTAAAAATTTTCTCGTTGACGCGTTTGGAGCGATATGCCCTTTCAAAGGATGCGCGCCAAATACGGCTCTCAGCAAAGCCGCTTTTGCCGATGGCAGCCAATGGCGAAAGCCCGAAAGTTACGATGGTCCGGCCTTCCTCCCTGAACCGGTCGGCCGCGAACTTGGTGAGGCCGATCTCCGCATGCGGTGTCGTTCCGGTAAGCTTTCGCTTGAAGGCGGCCGTGTAACCGATGACGATGCCGTCGCGGAAGATGGGGTCAAAGTCAAGAATCGCGGTCGGCTGGCCGTCTGGATTGATGATGAGGAACCGCCGCATGTGCAGCGTGATTTGGGGAAGAAATGGGCGATTCAAAAACCGCATTTCTCGTCGCCTAACTATGCGGCCGTTGCGCCAATTTGCAGAGATTTGCTTAATCTGCTCGGCATCAGCGATTGTGCCATCGCATTCAACGATCCGATAGTTTCTTTTTAAAAGCCACTTCTCCGAATAGCGGACTGTCTCGTTTCTTTTCCCGCCGAAAGAATGGCCGGTTAACGACAGTTTTGTGTCAACGCCCATGTGGTTGATACGATATCCAAGGCCGGCCAAGACTGTCGCCGTCTCATGCCCGATCTGGACGAAGCAGGGCCGGTTCGTTAAGGCTACGAAACGCCTGATATAGTCTGGTCTCAAATCGATATGTGCAACTGGATCGCCCAGGACAAAGGTGTGTCCCATCTTTGTCGCATAGGCGATATAACCCTCTGTGTCACCAAAATATTTCAAATCCGGCTGAACTGCTGTCGAGTAAGCAAGTGAAAAGTCGCCATATTGACGACAGAGTTCAAGCTTGGTCGCTTCGTCGGGAGCAAACGCGGCGGTCTTTGGAAGGCTCGCATCGAGGAGCGCGTCCAGCATTTTCCGGAGGCTTATCATGCACTGCTGTTCCCGTAAGACCAAAGTTCGTGTATTTGCGTTGCACAGCAAGCGAACCTTGATGCCGCGCGGTCCTTTTATTGTATCATTGACAGCTAACAAACGGTTTGAACAGCCGTGGCCTCGACGCTGTGTGGAATGACATGAATTTGGACGACAAAATACATGACGCGGTTGTGATCGGGGCTGGGCTTGCTGGTTTGACGACCGCTTTAATGCTCAAGAAACGCGGGTTGGATCCGCTTTTGCTCGATAAAGATCAGCAAGTGGGCGCTTCTTGGTCGCGACGGCACCCACGTCTCACGCTTAACACCCATCGTGATCTCTCGTCGCTACCAGGATTGCGGTATCCGCCAGGCACGGGTGCATTTCCGAAAAGAGATGACGTTGTATCGCATCTCGAGGAGTTTGCCCGGCTACATGCTTTCAAGATCAGCTTTGGCGTCGAGGTTATCTCGATCACCCAGTCCAGCGGCCACTTTAGAATTAAGACCAGTCTCGGAGAAATCTCCGCCAAGAACGTCGTCATGGCCACAGGCAGAGATGTGCAGCCGGTCATTCCTGCATGGAAGGGTCTCGAACTCTACCGAGGGAAGGTTATTCATGCCGCGAATTTCGGAGATGCTCGAGAGTACACGAGCTGCAGCATCCTGGTTATCGGAGGCGGCAACTCAGGTTTCGATATTCTCAATCACCTGAGCCGCGTCGAAACCGGGACGCTGTGGTTTTCGGTGCGGCGCGGACCCTCGATCCTCCCAAGGCGGCTCGGACGTTTCGCGGTTCACCGCCTCTCACCGGTCATGGCGCGATTGCCGACTGTTGTTGTGGATCAATTCATCGCGTTAGCCCAATTTATTGCGTTCGGCAAGCTCCAGCTGCTCGGCTTCCCACCAAGCAAAGCCGACGCTGCGACAAGGCTTCAACGCGAACATGTCGCCATCCCGGTTGATGATGGAACAGTAGCGGCGATACGAAAAGGTAGAGTAACCGTCGTGCCGGAGGTAATTGAATTCAAATCACATGGAGTTGTGCTCGCCAATGGAAGTGAAGTGAGACCAGATATCGTCATCGCTGCGTCAGGCTACGGATCAATGCTTCCCTCTTTGCTCGGTTCGCTTCCGGTCTTGGGTGACAATGGATCGCCGCCCAACCTTAAAGGCAAGGTGGTTGGGGACGTTACAGGCTTATGGTATACGGGTATGACGCCGACACTGACCAGTTTTTTCATGCAAACCAGGCGGGAGGCGGTTCTTATCGCGAATGGTATTGCCTCATCGATACGTGTGTTCAGTTGAAGGTCAAAGGTAACATGCACCAGCCGCTGCGAGACGTTTGCAGGAAACCTTCTCCCTGCGCTTGGGGGAAGCTTATTTCATCAAACCGGCTGCACGCAACGCATCCTCAATCGTCTTTTGGATCGCGTTCGTTGGGCCGGACGCAGACGCTGGCGTGGTAATAGATATGGGCGGACTGGGTTGATCCAAATGGAAATCCTGCTCCTTTCGTCTGTCGAACGATGCGATCAATCCCCAGGACCGGGCGATATGGAGGGTAGAGGAAATCCCGACATCGAGCATATAGGGCGCACTCCTACCATAACCGGACCTCGGATCGATTGGTGTGCCATGTCCCATCTCATTGATGCTGTAATGCTCGATAACATCCCTTCCGTCAGGCGATTTCCATGCTTGACGGATATGGCCATCAACCGTCTCGACGAGATCGGCCTTCTGAGGCACCTCATGAACGCCGCGCCATTGATCAATTATGGACACCGCATTGGACGGAACCACGGTTGCGTCCCGCGTCCCTTGCCATACCGAAATCGCCGGCCATGGCCCCTTATGCACTGATGCGTTGCGCAGAAGAGATTGTAGCGTCTTTGCATCGGGAGTGCCATGACCGCGCATTCGGTCAAATGCCTCTGGAATTGTTGTTGCCGTGCCATATGGAAGGCCCGCGATTATTGCGCCTCCGGCGAACACTTCGGGGTATGTTGCGAGCATCACATTCGCCATGGCACCGCCTGCTGACAAGCCGGTGATGAAAATTCGGCTGCGGTCGATATCGTAGCGGAGCGCAGCAGTCTCGATCATCTGGCGGATCGATGCGGCTTCTCCCCGATCGCGCCCGGTGTCGCCAGGGACAAACCAATTGAAGCAGGTGTTGGCATTGTTGCTCCGGGTCTGTTGAGGGAACAAAACCGCAAAGCCGTAGTCGTCTGCCAGTCGTGACCATCCAGAGCCATGATCGTAGACGCTGGCAGTCTGGGTACATCCATGAAGGACGACGACAAGTGCGGATTGGGGCTGCAACCTCGCTGGAATGTGTGCTCGCGCCTCCAATCCACCAGGGTTGGCGCCGAAAGGCCCAATGTCCGCCAATACGTGGTCAGGGACGTGTGTTTGGCCATGTGACCCGCGCAATTTACTTAACCGTGCGATTGTATCGGAAATGGATCGCATCTTAGGTCTCCCTCGCGGCTGGGGACGACTGCCACGTGTCTGCTCAACGCGGGATAGGCCAGATTGTTGCTGCACTGCACAACAATATTGTAAGAGCGTTCTCGCATTCTTTCGGTCGTTAAATGCTGTACCGGCCCAACGCCTTGAATCGCCTGGCGATATCGTCATAGATGTAGGATTGAGCGTTCGGAGGATCAGTATCCGTTGGAGTCAGCCTGCCTGAAATAACAACCATGCCGGTGTCGGGGAAGGGTTGGTGCACTGTATGTGCAATGTCTACCTCGAAAAGCTGTCCCGGCATCTGAATATCCGTGAACAGAAATTGGGTCATTTCTCTGTCGATGATATCCATTGCATCATCGGCCGTCGCGGTTTCAAGAACTACAACTCCGTCTCTGTTTAGCGAAACAATAGCGACAGGAGGGATCAATGGTTTGTCATCAGCAACTCGGACCTTACGCAAGCCTCCCTTTTGCACTTCGACAGGGCTTCAGCGCGGACGGTCAATAAGTTCCATGAGAGGATCCACCGCCAAAACGGTGGATCCAAGGAATTGGTCGTTCAGCCTTCGGCTTTCTGATTGACAACAGATGTCGCGATGGAGGTCAGCGCCAGATCGGTGGCCTGCTCTTCATCGAGGGTCGTCTGAAGCAGTCCTGCGGCATCGTTCAAGCCCAACTCAAGCGCCCAGGTTCGGAGAGTGCCGTATCGCGACATCTCGTAGTGTTCGACCGCTTGAGCTGCGGCGAGAAGGCCCGCATCCAGGGCAGGGGAGCCTTCGTATTCCTCCATGATTTCCGCGCCTTCGTCTGTGATGCCGAGAATTGCGTCACACGTCTTGGCTTCCGGCTCCTCACCGATGATCTCAAAGACCTGCTCGAGGCGCTCGACATGAACCTTTGTTTCAGCAAGGTGTTTTGTGAAAGCGTCCTTGAGCCGCACACTTGTGGCAGCCTCTTCCATTTTGGGAAGCGTCTCAACAATCTTCTGTTCGGCGAAGTAAACGTCTTTAAGGGTGTCCAGAAATAGATCTTGGAGTTTTTTTGCTTCGGCCATTGGAATTTCCGTTCTTTGGTTGAGGCCACCGGCACAATGCGAGCGGCTGGTAATTGCAAGATGTCGCGAGCAGAAACATCGAATATCCAAGAAACCTTGTTGCGGGCGGCGCTTGCCGATGATGCAGCCCCCACCCTGGATCATGGAAGAGGTTGATTGGTACAGGAGCCGTCTTGACCTTGGTTCCCCGCGCTCACGTGTTTGTGATGCATCTGAACTGAAGGTCAGCGCATTGGTTCCATCGAAGCTTTACAGCTTCCGCGGCTGCGGCCAAGCAAGCGCGAATCCATCACGGATCGTCGGAGGCACAGGCGTCGGTCTTGCCACAGGTTTCCTTGATAGAGTGATGGCCGAGATCGCAGCCATTGGTCCTTTGGCAATGCCGGAACTACATGCGGCAAGTCTGGGGCTAAGGGCAGGGATTGTCGGGGTAGCGGACTTGGCGATCACAAAAAAAAATGAAAATACTCGAATTAAAACAATACTTTAGCTAAATTGAGTGAGAGGGCCAACGGTTCAATCCCGTCAAAGCAGCTGCGGCTTTAGCCGATAGCCAATAAAACAGAATGTCAGACTACGGCTTCACCACCATCAACCACCAAGATTTGGCCGGTCATGTAGGATGAACGGTTCGACACAAGAAAGAGGATCGACTCGGCTATTTCATCGACCTGGGCCCATCGTCCCATCGGCACTCTTTCGCGCACGTAGGCTTCGATCGCATCGCGCCCGCCCATCTGGGCGATGAAGGGGCCGTTGAATGGCGTATCGACCCAGCCAGGGCAGAGCGCGTTCACACGGATGCCGAACCCCGCGTAGTCGCCAGCCATCTGCCGGGTCATGGCGATGACGGCGTGCTTGGTGGTTGTGTACGCAATCATCTCGCGGTCGTAGAGCACACCTGAGGAAGAGGATGTATTTAGGATGACACCGGAGCCTTGTGCCCTCATCGCCGGCATAGCGAAGCGGGCGGCCATGAAGTGGGCCCGGACATTCAGTCTCCAGGACCGATCGAAACCGTCAACTTCGACCTGTTCCAGGTCGCCGGCAATCTGCGCACCGGCATGATTGTGAAGAATGTCGATGTGGCCATGGCGTCTCAGCACGGCGCCAATGCCGGCCTCCAGCGATATGTCGTCGGTGACGTCTAGGATCAGGCTCTCGGCGCTGCCGCCCGCGTCGAGGATCATCGATACCGTCTCGGCGGCACCCGGAGCACTACGGTCAGCAACGGCAACGTGGGCGCCTTCCCTGGCCATGATGATCGCACCTGCCCGGCCGATGCCGGAGCCGGCGCCGGTGACAATGGCCACACGGTCTTTCAAGATCATGGTCTACTCCCCGGCCTGCGCTTTTGTTGTCTTGTCCCGCATCAGCATACGGGCAATGAGGATGAGCAGAAGTGAGGCGACCAGCACCATTGTGGCGATCGCGTTGATTTCCGGCGTCACGCCACGGCGGATCGATGCGAAGACATAGATCGGCAGCGTTGTCTTCGAGCCGGCGACGAAGAAGGCGACGATGAAATCGTCGAACGAGAATGTGAAGGCGAGCAGAAAGCCGGCGAGGATCGACGGCAGGATCTGCGGCAGCACGATCTGGCGGAACGTGGTGAAGGGCGTGGCATAGAGATCGCTCGAGGCCTCGACGATATCGTGGCCGAGACTGGCAATGCGGGCCTTCACGATCATGGTGACGAGCGCCAGCGAGAACAGGCCATGCGCTGCGATAATCGAGCCGTAGCCGAGGCCGAATTGCGGTGGCTTGTCGCCGGGCCAAATCGAAACCAATGCCGGATTGAGATAGGAGAAGACCTCAACCAGCGCCACCAGCGTGGCAATGCCGATGACGACGCCGGGAACAACAATGGCTGCGGCAAACAACCCGTCGAAGACGGCGCGAACACGGCTGCTCAGTCGCTGCATGCCGAGCGCTGCCATCGTGCCGAAAACCGCTGCCAGCACCGCGCTTGTGAAGGCTATCATCAGGCTGTTTTGCAGGGCGGTGATCAGGAACGTGTTCCCGAGTGCCTTGCCGTACCAGATGGTCGAGAAGCCGGTGAACTCACTGGCATTGCGGCCGGCGTTGAACGAGAACAGCACCACTAGCGCGATCGGCGCGTAGAGGAAGAGGTAGACGAAGGTAACGAGCGCGCGCATCAGACGAGATCCACCTGTCTGGAGCCGGAGACTTTCCAGGCGATGCGCATGGCAACACTGAGGACGATGACCACCACGACGACCAGCATCACCGCGATCGCCGAACCGAACGGCCAGTTGCGCGATTGCAGAAAGAGATCGACCAACGCATTGCCGATGAAGAACACCTTGCCGCCGCCAAGAAGCTGCGGGATCAGGTACTCGCCAAGCAGGAGAATGGTCACCAGCGCCACGCCGGTCATGACGCCGGGAAGCGACAGCGGCAGGGTGACACTCAGAAAGGTCGAGACCGGCTTGGCGCCGAGATCGGCGGAGGCTTCGAGCAGCCGGCGGTCGAGCTTTTCGAGGCTGACATAGATCGGCATAATCATCAGCGGCAGGTAGCCATAAACGATGCCGAGCAGCACGGCGCCGGGCGTGTTGAGCAAGCGTACATCCTCGATGCCGATCATGCCAAGCAGATTGGGGATGCCGCGCGAGCCAAGGATATACATCCAGGCATAGGTACGCACGAGCAGGCTTGTCCAGAAGGGAACGACCACCAGAGAGACGAGCACGAGCCGGTATTTCGGATTGGATTTGATCGCCAGATAATAGGCGACGGGATAGGCAACGATCAGGCAGAGAAAGGCACCGACCGGCGCGATCATCAGGGTGTTCCAGAACGCGGCCGCGCGGGAGGGAAGATTGACGAACTGGGCAAAGGTGAATGCCGCCCGATAGCCGCCCTCCGGCGCCCGCTCGCCAAAGGCGAAGACCACCATGGCCATGAACGGCAGAACGAGAAAGACAAACAGCCACAGGCCGGCCGGCGCTACCAGCGCGGCGGTCGTCAGCTGTCGTTTTCTTTCCGGGGTCAGGGGCATGGGGTTTTTCGACTTTCGGGATGTGTCTTTGGTGTCGGTTATATGAATTGGATGTCAGCTGCGAACTGCCACATCTCGCCAGTGGGGAGAAGTGCAGAACGCAGGGATTCGATGAGGGGCAACGGTGTAGCCGGAGCCACGCTTCGCGTTTAGATAGTGGCCTTATCCCCGCTGGGGAGAAGAGAAATCAAGCCGACTTGAAGCGGGCCATCACTTCCGCGCGGGCCGGGTCGGTCAGTGTAACGGCAGCGCCGAATTCAAGCTTGGTCAGCGACGCTTCGTCCGGATAAACGATCTTGTTCGACGTGACGTCGCCCGGCAGCAGGGCGAGCACGCGGCTGTCGGTCGTCGGCGCGCCGTTGGCGATGTGCTCCTTGACGGCATTTGCCGGCGTCATCAGGTAGTCGAGCAGGGCGTAGCCCGCCGGCTTGTTGGCGGCGCTCTTCGGGATGGCGTAAAAATCGGTCCAGATCTCGCCGCCGTCGGTGCCGAGGATATAGGCGATCTCCGGCATGTCGCGGTTGAGCTGAGCACCGTCATTGGTCCAGCACATAGTCATCCACGCGTCGGCCGCGCGCATGCCGGGCTGGTAGTCGCTACTGATGCCGTAGAGATGCGGCTTGACTTTGATCAGCAGTTCCTCGGCTTTGGCCAGTTCCTCCGGCTTGATCGAGTTGAAGGAATAGCCAAGCGAGACGAGCGCGCTGCCGATCGTGGTCAGCTGGTAGTCGTGGACCATGGCGCGGTTGTCGGCTTCCGTCATGGCAACTTCGAAGAAGTCCTTCCAAGAGGTGATCTTGGTCTTGATCTTTGAAGTATTGACGGCCATGCCGGTCGTGCCCCAGTTCTTCGGCAGGGCATAGGTCGTGCCCTCGACGGCGCCTTCGGAGGTGAAGCGGACGGATTCCGAGGCCTGTGAAAAGGCCGGCAGCTTCGACATGTCGAGTGGGTCGATCAGGCCGAGTTTGACATAGGTCGAGATCGTATAGTTGGTCGGGACGAACAGGTCCCAGCCGGTGCCGCCGGCTTGAAGCTTGGCGAGCATCTCCTCGTTCGAGCCGAATACGTTGACTTCGATAGCAACGCCAGTCGCAGCCGTGAAGGCCTCGAAGGTTGCCGGGTCGTGGTAGTTCGGCCAGGTGGCGAGCGACATGGTCGTGCCGAGGTCTTCGGCATAGGCGGCGGAATTGAACAAACCAGGCTGGCGGGCCAGCACCGCAGCCGCAAGGCCAAGGCCAGTGACGCCGAGGAAGTGGCGGCGGGTAACCGAGCCGCGCTTCAGGCGCATCCATTCATCGGTGAGGATTTCGGCAGTGATCGGGGCATTTTCTCTGTACCACTTTGTCATGACTGTGTTCCCTTTTTTGTCTTGACGTGTACGGCCGTTCCTCAGGCCGGAAAAACATGCACTTTGCCGGGGTCGAAAGTGAGCACGACCCGTTTGCCCGGTTCGACGAGGTCGCTTTCCTGCACGCTGCGCCGGTCGGCCGTGACGAGGAATTCGCCAATGCCATCGACGCTGATCTGGTATTCGGCAGTGGAGCCGAGGAAAATGCGGTGGGTGACGGTGCCGGTAAGTGTACTGTCGTCGTTGCCCGCCTGTCGTGTCAGTCCGATCGCTTCCGGGCGTAGCGCCACGGTCGCAGCGCCCGGCTTCAGGCCGGATCCAGCCTGAAGCGCCATACCGTTCGACAGACGCAGCGTCGCTCCATCAGCCTCGATCGTCGCCATGATGCGGTTGGTCTTGCCGACGAAATCGGCGACGAAAAGATCGGAAGGCTTGTCGTAGACGTCCTGCGGCTTGGCCATCTGTACGATGCGGCCAGCATTCATCACACAGACCATGTCGCTCATCGACAGCGCCTCTTCCTGGTCGTGGGTGACGAGCACGAAGGTAATGCCGAGTTCGCGCTGCAAGGTCTGGAGCTCGATTTGCATGGCGGTGCGAAGCTTCTTGTCGAGAGCCGCCAGAGGTTCGTCGAGCAGGAGCACCGACGGCTTGTTGACAATGGCGCGGGCGAGCGCCACGCGCTGCTGCTGGCCACCAGACATTTCATGGATGCGGCGTTTCTCGAAGCCACCGAGGCGCACCATCTCGAGCGCTTCTCGCGCCCGGGTGGAAATCTCGGATGCGGCCAGCTTCGGCCGCGCCTGTTTCAGGCCATAGGCGACATTCTGCTCGACGTCGAAATGGGGAAAGAGCGCGTAGTGCTGGAACACCATGTTGACGGCGCGACGGTAGGGCGGCACGCCGTTCATCTCGCGACCGTCGATCAGCACGGTGCCATCGCTTGGTTGCTCGAAGCCGCCGATCATTCGAAGGCACGTCGTCTTGCCGCAGCCGGAAGGACCAAGCAGCGCTACAAACGCGCCCTTGGGCACGGCCAGATTGATGTCCGATACGGCGGTCACGCTGCCATAGCGCTTTGTGACCGAACGGAACTCGATGTCGTTCGCTGAAGCGGATGTCACGTCTTAATTCCCTGCGGTTGTTTTTTAGAATACCGGACAATCCTGCGACTGCCCCGTTTCTCACCGTCTGTCATCAACCTATTCAAGCTGGCTGTTTACGGTATATACCCCGAAAGGGGTATTTCAAGACGTTTGCTGCTCTGGAAGGTGTATACCCAATAAGCAACTGCCGCACTTTTTTTGCAAAGCTGGACTTGAATACATGGGCATTGATCTGGAAGCATTGTTCAGGACGATCGGTCCGATTATCGGCAATACCGGCACCGGCGACGAAGAGGCCGGCGGCGTTTTCTGTTCGCTGATGCGGTCCTTGGTGACGTTCGATTATGCCGTAATCTTCGCCTACCGGGAGAAGGAGCGGCCGATCAACGTCTACAGCACGTTCACGCCGGAAGAGCATGTTGTTTTCGTCAGCCTTTACCAGGCCGGGCCGTTCCTGCTCGACCCGTTCTATCACGCCGCCCGGGAGCCGAAGCCGGGCGTCTGGCGCATGCGCGAACTTGCCCCGGATCGCTTCTTTTCGAGCGAGTATTTCCGCAGCTACTACACGCAGACGGGGCTGGCGGAGGAAATCGGCTTTTTCATTGCTTTGGAGGATGGAATCACGGTCGTGCTGTCCTTGATGCGCGGGGAAAAATCGGGCGTGTTTTCCGGCGCCGAATTCGCGCTTTTGAAAAAGGCCGAGCCGATGGTGGCCGGGCTCGTCCATCACGCCTGGCCGAAACTCGGGCGACGGTTCGACGCGGCACTGGCAAAGCGTAAGAACGGCGGACGAAAATCGGCGCATCCGGCAGCTGACCGGGTCTGGCGCAATCTTAATCTAACGGAGCGTGAAGCCTCGATCATCGAGCTTGTGCTGCAAGGCCATTCATCGGAATCGATAGGTCTGCGGCTCGGCATATCCACCGGAACCGTAAAGGTTCACCGCCGCAACGTTTACCGCAAGCTCGGCATATCATCGCAGACCCAGTTATTGTCGATCTATCTGAAGAACCTGAGGCAGTAGGCGATGCTAATTTTCACTTTCACCCATTGGAGATCTCAGCCCAGCCCAGGACGTCTGCCCGCTCTACTCTGGGTCAATGGAGGCGTTGCCGGCTTGCTGTCGCCGCCCTCTGGTCGGGCGAGCGAGTTTGTTCCAAAACGAAAGAACGATATGCGGCCGGATGACGACGAAAAATTGGGCCGGTCGGGCGCCGGTTCGAATCCATTCAAGGCGTAAAAAGCTTCTAACCAGCTTCTAAAATCTGTCCGTCCACTGGCGCTGAAATCGCCGCGAAGGTGCAATAGGGAGTGTCGCCTATCGATATTTGCGCGTGGCTGATGTGTTCCGGGCAGTATTCATAAAGCCGAGTGATTCTTTACAAGCTTGGCGCTGACAAGGACCTCCCGCAGCGGCTGCTTGCGCCAGACTTTCTGGAAGCTCTCGACAACGTTGTCGCTGGATACGGTTAGGCCTGGGAGGGCGACCCAGTTCGGTGTCTGCCTTCCCGGAAGGACCAGCACACAGGTATGTGCCACGCGACACCCTGCAGCTAAGGGCTGTTGAGCACCCATCTTGTTTCGCGCCCTCTCGCTGGTTATACTGTTTTTGAGAAACAGTATAACTCGGAGTCGAGTTGATGAAACCCATCGACCTCATGTACCAGACGATGCTCGCCGAGCTCGGCCAGCGTTCGCTCGACGCCGCGTGGACTGCCGCCTTCCCTCCAGAAGGCCGGTTCACCCCTGCGAACATCAAGGGGCGCAAGTATTGGTACTTCGATATCCCGGATGGACATGGCGGTACAAGACGACGCTACGTCGGTCCTGCCGACGATCCGGATATCGCGCAGCGCGTAGCTGATCATAAGAGGGACAAGGACGATCTCCGCGCTCGCAGGCGCATGGTTAACACCCTGACCCGCGAAGGCGGGATGCTCGCTCCTGACGCCATGTCGGGCGACCTCGTCGAGGCCCTAGCCGATGGCGGTCTCTTCCGGCTCCGCGGTATTCTCATCGGCACGGTCGCCTTTCAGTGCTATTCAGGACTGCTGGGCGTCCGCCTTCCCATGGCTGCGATCCTGACCGGCGATGCGGACATCGCCCAGGATTATGCCATCAGCCGGGAGGTTGAAGACAGCCTGCCTCCGATTGTTGAGTTACTGCAGGGCGTTGACGCCAGCTTCCGGCCAGTTCCCCATCGATCGGGATCCGCGGCCTCGTCAGCATTTCAGAATGCCGACGGCTACCGGGTTGAATTTCTGACGTCGAACCGTGGTTCGGACGACCACATCGACCAGCCGGCGAAGATGCCCGCCCTCGGCGGTGCAAGCGCGGACCCACTAAGCTTTCTCGACTACCTTATCAGGGAGCCAGTTAAAACAATGCTCCTCCACCGAAGCGGGGTCCCAGTCGTAGTCCCCGATCCGTCCCGGTACGCGGTCCACAAGCTAATCGTCGCCAGCCGCAGACACACTGATGGGCAGGGGGCCGCGAAGCGAGAGAAGGACGTTCGCCAAGCCGCGCTGCTTTTCGAAGCCTTGCAGCAGACGAGGCGATCAGCCGATCTGGCGCTCGTCTACAACGAGGCGTGGGAGCGCGGAATTGCGTGGCAGGAAGCCATTCGAACCGGGGCAGGGATGCTGCTCACACAAGATGCCGAGCTATTCAAGACGGTTCTGATCGAGGGGGCCAAGAAAAACAGGGAAGACATCGAGCTCCCGTTCGGAGAATAGGGTATCCTCTCTCCACAAGACAAGTATCTGATTTATTCAGACGTGGCGAAGACAAATGTGCCGAGAATTCGAGTCCTATCAAGGCGAAGTATGCCGTCAATGCTTTACTAGGACAAAGTCGAGCCTTGAATCAGGAGGACAATGTACTGGCAATCTTAAATCCGGCCTAACGCGCGCAGTCTCGTGGCCAATCTCAGCGACGTCGGCCACGCTTCTCTGCCTCATCATCAAAGCCAGGTGGTTTTGTTTTTATCCAGCTGACGAACTTCTGAATCGAGGGGTCCTCGAGGATAGCTGAAATCGTGGAGAACTTCCTTGCCAACTGGGCGTCCGTGAAGGCTGCATGTATGTGGCTATGGCATATCCGGTGCAATGGTACGTTGATCTTGCCACCCTTGCTCCTGGGAACAAGATGATGGTCCTCGATCTGGTCGTCAGGTATGACCCGCTCGCAGAGCGGACAGATTACCGGCTTCGACTCGGCATCTTCCGAAGGCAAATCGTCTCTGTACTTGCGTGCCATCGATGTGGTGTCTCTCTACCGGCTGTCAGACTGCGTACGCCTCGCTTCGATAAACCATCTCCGACATGTCGACAACACCGAGCCGGCTTCAATAAGGCTCTGGCGTTGCATCGGAGTGACAGATCGGAGTAAAGACGATCAGCTCGATTAGTTGATCCTCGGGACAAGCGATGGAACTATACGGATATTGCCCATGAGTTGCGGCCTCGCTTTGCGGCGTCGGTTCACATCTGTTCAAAGCTTCACAGATGCATTCTTCTGGTGGGCTACAGAACGTTCTAGAGTCAGGCCAGCCAAACGCTTATTTTCGCTTTTTTCGAAACCGTTTCACCCGTTCGTGGGTGCCGCACGTGGCCTCGGAGCACCAAATACGCCGTCCGCTTATGGACGTATCGAGAAACAACCAGCCACAGTTGTCGCCCCCGCATTCTCGGATCGTAGCGCCTGATGATCAACTCGGCCGCTGCTTCAGCAAAGAGGCCCACCAAATCCGCCGAGTCTGTTAGCAGCGGGAACCACCGGAAGCCGGCATTTGTTTTGGATAGCACCTGTCGAGCACAAGCCGGCTTAGCCAACTCGTGCACGCATTCAAATGCATCATCCGGATATAGATGCTCTTCGTCTTCTGTCAAGAAGACCGCGTTGGTCGCCCCACGAAGTTGCAGGGCTTCCTTCAATACCGTAGCGCCTTCTGAGGACGCGCTTTCTCTACCGCAAACAGGGCGTTTCGACAGCCACAATCTGCGACACGCGCGGTATAAGCAAAGCCGTCGGCCATCTTGTTGTTTGCGGCAACGTGATTGCCAACTCTGGATTTTCCGTATTTAGAGCCGAAATTTCGAGGTTGCTGTGTCGACCTCGGCTCGCATAGCGTCCAAGGAACCACGGATAACCCTGATGTCGGCACTCATGGCGGGAGCTGCTTCCTGCTCTTCCCAGTAAAGTAGCGTGTTATGCCAACCCGTTACGGTCTCCAACAGCCCTCGGGCACGTTGCAACACCCGTTCGTCGATCTGCACCGCTGCCCGTTCTGCATTTTCTGCCAACTCAATAAGGTCGTTGGCCTCGACACCCCAGATCGGCATGGCGGTGCGGAGTTTATCCATCTGTTTTTCAATGTCAGTGATTTGAATGTTTTCCATCCGACCAATATGAGCGCAAGTTGCCATAAGTCGAGACCCTGCCAAAACTAAAAGTTGACATGTGGGTGACGGCCATCTATCTAGGGTTTATCGATATTTGCTTGCTGAGCTTTGGTTACCGCGCGATTAGCACCGCGCTCTGAACGAACCCCTCTTCAAAAATCGCTATCCTCCGCAGCGCATTCGCGTTGGGATTCTCTATTGCTTGAAAGGGTTCATCATGACCACAGGCACAGTAAAATGGTTCAATTCCACGAAGGGCTTCGGTTTCATCCAGCCTGACAACGGCGGCGCTGACGCCTTCGTCCATATCTCGGCCGTCGAACGCGCCGGAATGCGCGAAATCGTCGAAGGCCAGAAGCTCGGCTACGAACTCGAGCGCGACAACAAGTCGGGCAAGATGTCGGCCTGCAATCTTCAGGCCGCGTAATCTGAACTGCTCCCGCTTTGACCACGGATGTACTGGCACTGCGGTAAGCTAGTTTTTGGAAGGCCGGACTTATGTCCGGCCTTTTCCGTATGTCAGTCCACAGCTATCGGAGGACTTTATGTCCGTCAGCAAATCCCGTGAACATGCCGAAGTCGCATTCGGCCATCTGCAGTCCCAGTTCTTCGCGCGCGGTCACGCGGTCGAGGAGATGGATCACGTGACGAAGTCCCGTGAAGAAAAGACGTCCCGACTACGTGAAGCAAGGCTCGCCAGGGAAGAACAGGACCGTCTGAGCGCCTCGACGAAGCCAGCCGCGAAAACACGTAAGAGGACCTGATGATGGCCAAGGCCCACAGCTTCGATCATTTCGACTGGTCGCCCGACGAACTTCGCGGTGCCCTCGAGGCGGCTGAGTTGCGCTCTGGTCCTGGTAGGTCGATACTGACGATCTCCTCATGGACAGCCATGGCTATACGCTGTGGGATGTCCGTCGAGCCATCGATGCGATCACTCCGCGTGCATTCGCAATGACGTACTGGAAATAAACTTTCCTCCGAGAAGTTTGCGGGGTTCGTCCAGTTCGGCTTCATTTGGCTTTAGAATTCCAATTTGGAGTGAGGCTGCGATCCAGGTGGAGCGATCCCGGAAATTTGCATTTTGAATATTCGTCTGAAGAACCCGGGTCTTGCTTATTTTCCGGATGGTTTGCGCAATTGCGGCCGAATCTAGGACGTTGGCGGGCATTGCGAGACTGATGAAACCAGCCCACGGTTACATCGATTGCCCGCTCGCGATCCGAACCGCTCCTTTGCATACTCGAGAATATCAGACGTTCCGGTCAATCGCTTCCTCAACAGTGACGACAGCCAATACAGTCCCCAGGTCGTCGCTTATATCAATGCCCAAATATGTTGTTCGTCGACCGGTGGCTAACTGGTCTGCTACCATTTCGAACAGACTTGCCCTAGCATCTACCGTCGCAGCCTCGAGGTTTTGAAAGGGTATACCGTCGTCGTCGGCCTCAACTCCCAGGGACGTCCTGACATGGAAATGAAATCTCGGCATGAAGCTATCTCCACTCAGTTAGAGCCACTGTAGGCACAGGGCAGGTAGCTAAAAACAAGACGACAGACTAGCGAGGTGGAGAGGCAGCCTAAGAGAACGCCATTCAAGCTACAATTATAGCTCGTGACATTTGTTCCTGCCCGGCTACGATAAACTTTTGTGGAGACATGCGGTGATCGAGTCTTTGATTGCGAATCTTCGGGCGCGTGACGTGGTATCGTCTCACGAGGCGCAACTTCTGTCGTCAATCATCGTGCGCCAGCGTTGGATCGCCGCCGATGAGGACCTGGTGAAGGAGGGCTCACGGCCGACCTACAGCATCCTCCTCGTTGATGGCATTGCCGCGCGATACAAATTTGTCGAAGACGGAAAAAGACAGATCACGGCACTGCATGTGTCCGGGGACTTCGTCGATCTTCACGCCTTTCCCCTAAAGGAAATGGACCATGGCGTCGTGGCACTGTCGCACTGCCATGTTGCCTTGGCCGATCACAGCGACCTGAAGAAAATCACCGAAACAGAACCACATTTGGCGCGGCTGCTTTGGCTGTTGACGGTTATCGACGGGGCGATCCACAGAGAATGGATCGTGGCGATGGGACGGCGCTCGAAGAAGTCGCATATGGCTCACCTTTTTTGTGAGCTGTTGCTGAGGCTCGAGGTGGTTGGCAAGGTTGAAAACTCCAGCTTTTCGTTTCCACTGACGCAACTCGAAATGGCCGACGTTTTAGGAATATCGCTGGTCCATCTAAACAAGACTTTGCAGCTTTTGCGCGACGAGAAAGTGTTGCAATGGACAAAGCAGACAATCACTGTACTCGATCTTGAAAGGCTAAAATCGATCGGGGAGTTCGAGCCCGGGTACCTAAACTTACGGGTAGAACCACGATAGTCGCATCGTCCATTGTCGGTGTCGAACGCTGGTAGCCGCGTCGCACTGGTTGCTCGCGCCCTTTTTTAAGTCGGTCCTGTGCGAACGGGCTACAGCCACGATCGTCGGGACAATGATTCGACGGTATGGAACCATTTTCCCAATGCTTGGTTCTGGCGGCGAGGGTCGCGGTGCGTGTCAATCGGACGCGGCGGGGATGACGAACACGGGGATTTTTCCAATTTCTTCCCGTGGCCAACGAAACGGCATTCGAGTGTCCAACCCGTCCGGCCGCGCCCTCAGCATCCTCTCGTAGAAAGTTTTCCATGATTGATCCCCCACGCCAACAGCCGGGCCATCCCGAGCGGAAATTTGAATTGCATCAGGCCGTGGACTACGTGGTTCAATTACTCGTGGAGGAAGCACATGTGTCGGATGGCAACGGATAGAATTCCTCACAGCAGTGATGGACGCGGCGAACCCGCGAATCTCTGCCATGGAAGAAGAGGTAGAGATCGAGGAGAGCGAACCAGCGATCCTTACCGAAGGCAATTCGAGACCGTAAGCGATTTGCCGGAGCCGACGATTTATTACTGCGTCGAACATATGGGTTCAAAATGACCAACATTGCTATCATCGGCTCCGGGCCGACTGGAATTTACACTTTAAAGGGGCTGATGGAGAGCAATACACCGCTATCTGTAACCGTCTACGAAGCCAATGCCGATCCGGGGAAGGGAACTCCATATCACCCCCGCGCCAACGATCGGGCAATGCTCGCAAACATCGCAAGTATCGAGTTACCACCCGTGTGCGAGAGCCTGGCGAACTGGCTTCGGCGCAAGAACCCGGCCGAACTCGCGATGCTAGGCGTTCCAGTCGAGACCATCGGCGAACGGGAGTTTTATCCGCGGGTCGTTCTTGGGGAGTATTTCGAGGCGCAATTCAACGGCCTTTTGGCGAAGGCGGTGTCGCGCGGGCATGTCGTTCACGTCAAGGCAAGTCACAGGGTCGTGGATATTCAGCTCAGAGAACGCGACATTGATGTCGCGGTCGAGAGTGCTGACGGCACAACCGAGCGCAACGCATTCGACCATGTCGTGATGGCGACGGGTCATGACTGGCCGGAGAAAACCGAGACGAAACCGGGATTCTTTGTTTCTCCGTGGCCAGCCAAAAATCTTGACACGATCGGAGATGTCTCGGTCGGCGTACTCGGAACGTCTTTGAGCGGTATAGACGCTGTCGTGTCGGTCGCCACGTCCCACGGGTCGTTCCTGCTCGATGACTCGGGAACGATGCAGTTTCACTCGGGTTCCGGCCCCGACTTCCACCTGACGATGATGTCGAGGAAAGGCCTTCTTCCTGAAGCTGACTTCTACTGCCCCATCCCCTACGAACCGCTCGCGATATTTACGGAGGCGGCCGTGGATCGCCTGGTGGAAACGGTTCCCTACAGGCTACTCGACGAGATGTTCGAACTCTTCCGTGCCCAGCTGTTCGCCAGCGACCCGGCCTATGCCGAGAGCATCGGGCTCGGCATGCTGACAGTCGAGACCGTGGCCGACGCATACTTCGCGGAACGGGAGACTTACGACCCGTTTACCTGGGCCGCACTCAACCTTGGAGAAGCCAAGGCCAATAAGGCGACGCGCAACACTGTTGCCTGGCGATACGCGATACTGTCCATGCACGAGACCGTGCTAAGGGCCGTCCCGCATTTCAACGACGTCGATCTGAAACGCTTTCACAAGCATTTCAAGACGCTATTCGTCGACGACTATGCGACCGTGCCGCACCAGTCGATCGAAAGGCTTCTGGCGCTCCATCGGGCTGGGCGGCTGTCGGTTCTCAAACTTGGACCGGACTACAAGCTCGACCACGACACCGTCGAACGGGGAGCCGTGATTGAGATCGGAGATAAGCGGCACGCTTTCACGGCATTCATCGACGCGACGGGTCAGCACGCCGTTTCCGCATGGGATGTCCCATTTCCAAGTCTGATAGAGCAGGGTGTCGTGCGCGAAGCGCGGACGGTGAAAGCATCCACCGCACTCGCCGCCAACGACGACACGGCCACTGTCGCGACGGGCGGCATCGATCTCGACAGCCAGTTCCGGCCAAAGTTCGAAAAGCCGCTCAGTCACAATCTCTACTGTGTGTCGATACCGTTCCTTCTTCACAAACTGCCCTTTGTCCAGGGAATTACGAGTGCCGAGGAACTCGGGAGCCTTGTGGCGAAGGCCATCTTGGAGGATGCCGCAAGCACCGAGTTCGGTCTCGACGTTGTGCGGAAGGTGGTCGCCTGATCCTTCTGCTCAGTGGAAGCGGAACAATAGCTTCGACGACTGGTTGTGCTCACGCCTCCAACCAAAGGAACATGCATATGTTCATGAGA
Organism: Pararhizobium qamdonense; assembly: GCF_029277445.1. Lineage (NCBI taxonomy): Bacteria > Pseudomonadati > Pseudomonadota > Alphaproteobacteria > Hyphomicrobiales > Rhizobiaceae > Pararhizobium > Pararhizobium qamdonense. The sequence goes on from NZ_CP119568.1 coordinate 62,503, forward strand.
GTCGACCAGCTGCAGGCTTCCCTGCCAGCTCCAAATCGTGCAGACCCCAACGCAGCCGCCGCCCTGCAGGAACTCCTCGGCGGAAAGTACGGCGAGATGTCCACTCTCGGGAACTACATGTTCCAGAGTTTCAACTTTCGGTCCAAGGAAAAGCTGAAGCCATTCTATTCCTTGGTTGCCAGCATCACCGCCGAGGAACTCGGCCACGTAGAGCTTGTCAGCGCGGGCGTTGCTATGCTCAACAACGGTCCTGACAAGAAGGACGGAGACATGGGCGACGGCGGGGATATCTCCGACGCGCCCTGGGAAGGGATGAAGGATATCCGGCTAGCTGCGGCATTCCTGTCCGGCGCGGGCGGGGCGCAACCCGTCAATAGTAACGGGGTGTCGTGGAACAATGACTTCATCACGACGACGGGCAATGTCGTCATCGACCTGCTGCACAACTTCCATCTCGAATGCGGCGCGCGTCTTCACAAACTCCGTGTCTACGAAACTCTTTCCGATCCGACGGGTCGCGAGGTCTGCGGATATCTACTCGTGCGCGGCTCTGTACATGCGCATGCCTATGCTCTGGCGCTCGAGAAAATCACTGGCGTCGACGTGAGGAAGTTTCTGCCGACACCAAACATTCCGCTCGACAAGATTCCGGAATGCCAGAAATACCTGGATGAGGGCTCCCACCGCAGGCTCTACACGTTCAGCCCGAACGACTACAAGGAGATGTCGGGTATCTGGGGCAACGGCGAGGTAGCATTGCCGACCGACCCGCCAGGCGAACTGGAAGTCGTAGACGGCATGCCGGAAGGCGGAAAAATCGAGCAGCTTGTCGGCGTTCCGTCGGCGTTCACGCCGGACTACGCGCCGGAAGAGATGTTCGAGATAGCAGAAAAACTTTACAAGGCGTCGAGATAATCCGAGCTTCGGGGGCTTTGGTCCCCGAAGCCCTTCTCAACAGGAGCGGCGCGGGGTCCAGTGCGTCTCCGCACGCGGACAGGGGAGCGATCAGGATATAGCCACACGCCTGATGACGGGTATCTTCTTGAATGTCACGGGCCGCAAGCAGGCTGAAGAAGGACACGAGCTCTTGGCAGGAGAAATGAGCCACAGGGTGAAGAATCTGCTCGCCATCGCTACGGAATTTACTCAGTTGACATCGCGGTCTTCGAGTTCGATCGCGGATATGACCACCCAGCTCACTCAGCGACTGACAGCTTCCTAACGATCTCACGACCTCAGAGGCGGTCATTACAAGGAAAACGCAACACCTGCCAAATGACCCGCCCGTTCCACGAATAGGCGTTATCCCACGAAGTAAGTCTTTTCAGACGCTTTAAGCTATGTGACCAACCAGTCGCCGGTTCGACTCATATCAAGGCGCCTGGGATTGATGAGGCGGGCCAGTGGTTCGAAATCAAATCGTGTTGGGGGCAGATGACGGCGGTGAGTTATTCCGGCATTGTCCTTTCCCATGTTCCGCCAGTCCACGCTCTCCCCCTTTGTGTATTTGTCTCCGGCTCTTCATCAGGATGAGCTGGCAGCTAGCCCACTTGCAACCAATGGCATGAAGCTTCTCCGCCATGTCGAGCAAAACAGCGGCATTCCGCTGACGCAATCCATGGGCGCGTTTCATAGGAAATGTGTCGAATGGGCCGCGCATGAATTCCAGTGGCCAGGATACGAACCGGAAATTCTCTATTCGGTGAATAAGGTTCTCAACGAACTGGATTTCCCCCCGCTCTCCATCCTGCATTGCGCGCTGCAGGACCTTCGTATCATCCGCCACTACAAGGGCCGGGCCATTCTAACAAAACGCGGCAGGTCGATCCTCGGCAATCACGGGGAGCTTCAGGCTGTTCTCGCCGAATGGATGCTGGCGGCTCCGCTGCAGGAGAGCCTGTCCCCTGAGGCTGCCGCCCTGTTCTGGGATCTTAGGCATATGCTGGGCATCGTCTCGACCCGGTTGGGCGACTGGGTGACGCTTGGCGATTATACCGAATGGGCACTCCCGGCGGAGATTTTCCCGGCGAGGGGACCGCTCGGCCCCCGACACGAGGCAGGCTGGTTCATCGCACATAATCTCGTTCGCCCGCTGACCTGGTTGGGCGTACTGGAAAACTCGCCGCAGACCGTGCCAGCCATGTCGATGATGGACAGGCAATTTCGGAAAACGGTGTTGTTCGATAAGTTCTTCAGAATCGGCCTTCCGATCGAGATACAGGCGGTCGTACTCCACTAAATGAGCCCAAAGGACGGGGTCGCTGGGGCTATCGCGAGCGGGCGCTCTGACGCCCACGCCGGCGCACTTGCCGTCGTACAGATATTCAGCCCACAGCACGTTCTGCGGTTTGTAAATCACCGCGCGGTCCGATGCAGCACCCGGAATCTATAGCGCCAACCAGCGCTGTGCGGTGGATGCGACAATCTGTTTTATCGCGGTACGTCTTGGGATCTCTTTGCTGTCAATTTTGATCATGGAGCTAAGGGGGCGGCACTGGAATGTGAGAGGCGGCCCCGCGCGCCGGGGGCTGTCGATCCCGATTTCCGGCGTTGCCGTCGCTATGCTAAATCTCCGGCGGCAACCCTTTTAACCGGTCTTGCGGGAGGCGAACGGCTTTCGCACCTCCTGCTACAGCTGGTATGCCTTTTCCTGTTTTAGACGCTTCCGCGAAACGACCCAGAGCTCCCACCGCGTGAAACTGCGCGGTTGTAAACCTTGCTCGCCGAGTTGGCTGAAATCGCCCCCCGCCAACACGGTTGATCTGCCGATCGTGCCGTGTTTTGAAGGTGGCAAATTGGCAGCGGGGCTTTGACAACAGAAATGGCAGAACAGTTTGACATGTTTTCGGAGCAGGCTGCGCGCGATCCGATGGTCACGCGTGGCGCCACCAAATCCGCCAAACCGGACAGGCATGCCATCCCCATGAGTGAAGCGGACATGGTCCGTCATCTGTCGGAGACAGGCCGCTATCGGATCCTGCAGAAACTGGTGCCGCGCGCAATCTCACCGTTCCCGCGTCCGGAGTACCGCCTCAAGGGCATCATTCTCGACACAGAGACCACGGGCCTGAATGCTCGCAAGGATGAGATCATCGAGATTGGCGTGATCGCTTTCACCTTCGATGCGACCGGAAGCATCGGTGACGTGACCGGCATCTACGGTGGACTTCAGCAGCCAAGCGTTTCGGTTCCCACAGAAATCACTAGGCTTACCGGGATCACCGACGAAATGGTCGCCGGACAATCGATCGATGTGACTGCTTTGCGGGCGCTGATAGAACCGGCGGATCTGGTGATCGCCCATAATGCCGGTTTCGACCGGCCATTCTGCGAGGCATTCTCTCATCTATTTTCCGGCAAGGCCTGGGCCTGCTCGAACTCCGAGATCGATTGGGCTTCGCGTGGATATGAAGGCACCAAGCTCGGCTACCTCATTGGGCAGGCAGGCTACTTCCATGAAGGTCATCGGGCGGTCGATGATTGTTTCGCGCTATTAGAGGTTCTCGCTCGGGAAGTCGATGGATCGGCTTCCACCGCTTTCGCGGAACTCTATCAAGCAAGCCAGAGATCGCGTGTCCGGATCTTTGCGGAGAACAGCCCCTTCGACATGAAGGACCATCTGAAGGCGCGAGGCTATCGCTGGTCCGACGGAAGCGACGGCCGTCCCAAATCCTGGTGGATCGAGGTTGGCGAAGAAGCGCTCGATGTTGAGCTCCGCTATCTCAGGGCCGAAATCTACCGCTATCCAGACGCCGATCCTCCCATCAAACACCTGACCGCCTTCGACCGCTTCCGGGCCTGATGCAATCCTATTGATGCATCTCCGAAGCGACCCATGCTTTGAGCGCATGGCCGACCTGAGACCTTGTGCCTTATCGACGGGCGGGCAACGGCCTATATTCTAATCATCGAAACGACGTTGGAACTAAAGCATGGTTGCTGGCGTCAAGAGAACTCACGAAAGGGGATCACCATGAACGTAGCACGCTCTTTCAATAACTGGCGCAAGTATCGTCAGACCGTTACCGAACTCGGCCGCATGAGTTCGCGCGAATTGCAAGACCTCGGCATCGATCGCGCCGACATCCACAGCGTTGCCCGCCAGTCGGTGGCTCGCTAAGCGGCTTTTCCTGCCCATCCTGTATGACAGTACGCCCGCTGATGACGCGGGCGTTTTTGTGTCTGACCGCCGCGAGGCGCCGCGCTGGAGATCGCTCTCATCAGAACTACGTCGTGCATTCTACGCATAGCTGCACTGCAGCAAAGTCTATTTAATGTGCTGTGTGAATGAGTATCTTGGTTTCCATCGAAGCGATGCACCTCCTCCCGCAGAGCTTCGATTTCAGACGGCCCACTCCTCCTCCCAAGGGACGTCTGTCGGAACAGCGGCACTCCTCCTCCCAGCCGTTGTTCGGCTCTTTTCGGAAAGCCTGCCGCACCTCCTCCCGCGGCAGGCTTTTCGTTTTCAGGGCCGTCGCATTAGAGCCCGAGAGCGAGTTGCGGTTCTTGCCCGCTCACTTCCGTGTTGAGCGATGACAGGGTGATCCCGAGGAGCCGCACCGGACGTTTGAACGGGAACACCGAGGCGAGCAGGGTCTCAGCATTCTCCAGGACCATGTCGATGTCTGACATGGATCCCGACACGGTCCTGCTGCGGGTCGCCTGACTGAAATCCGAATATTTGATTTTGACGGTGATCGTCTTTCCCGTGATGTCGTGCGCCTCGCAATACCGCCAGACCTTCTCGGCCAACCGGCCGCAACTCGGCTTTGGCCAGATCGAAATCGTCGATGTCCTCAACGAAGGTGTCTTCCGCGCCGACGGACTTCCGGATGCGATCAGGTCTAACCTGCCGTTCGTCGATCCCGCGGGCAATGCCGTAGAAATACGGACCGGACTTGCCGAAATTCTGCTGAAGGAACGCGAGGGACTTCGACTTGAGATCAAGCCCCGTCTCTATGCCATGCCGTTTCATTCGCTCGGCCGTGGCCGGCCCCACGCCATGGAATTTCTTGACGGGGAGGGCCTCGACAAAACCCGGGCCGTTCTTTGGCGTAATGACCGCCTGGCCATTCGGCTTGTTCAGATCGCTCGCCATTTTGGCCAGGAACTTGTTGTAGGAGATGCCAGCCGACGCATTGAGGCCCGTGACCGCCTTGATTTTCGCACGGATCTCAAGCGCAATCTCGGTGGCGATCTCCATGCCCTTCAGGTTTTCGGTGACGTCGAGATAGGCTTCGTCCAGCGACAGTGGCTCGATCAGCGGCGTGTATTCGGCAAAAATCTCGCGGATCTGCTGCGAGACCTGCCGATAGACGTCGAAGCGCGGCGGCACAAAAATCAGATCCGGGCATTTGCGCTTGGCGGTGACCGATGGCATGGCCGAATGCACGCCGAAGACACGGGCCTCGTAACTCGCGGCCGCCACAACGCCACGTGCCGCGGATCCACCGACGGCCAGTGGCAGGCCACGCAGCTCCGGGTTGTCACGTTGCTCGACCGAGGCATAAAAGGCATCCATATCGACATGGATGATTTTGCGCACGGGTTGCACGCTCCCCATGACGTCAGTTCCCAAAGAATAAGCCGGCATTTGGTAAACCGCCATTTGACTGCCCTGGTCGTGCTCTGTGCTTTCAAAGCAGCAGACCTTCCTCGTCCGGCTTCGGTTTGGCCTGTGGCGGCACGATCACAAGCATGTTGCCCGGGAGCGGACGCTGTAGGTGGCGGGCTTCATCCCACGGTGCTGTCAACCAGGTCTCGACTTCTTCAGGCGTGGTCAGGATGGAGGGCATTGCCTTTTGATGGATAGGCGAGACGATCTCGTTGGGCGAGGTCGTCAAAAATCCGAACAGCTCGTATTCCTGCTCGCCATCCCTGACTTTGCGCACGCCCTTCCAGGGCGTCCAGAAGCCCGCGAAAAACATCAGCGGCCGGTCTTCGTTGCCGGCGAACCAGGCGTTCGGCACACGCCCGCCTTCGACCTTGCTGGCCGGGTCGGGCTCGGCAAAGGAGGTGAACGGGACTACGCAGCGGCTGGTGGGTCCAAGCCAGCGGCGCCAGTGCGGCGACGCCACATTGCGGATATTGGTGACGCCGGGATCGTAGTTCTTCACATAGGCAGGCGGTGACGGCATGCCCCATGTTGCCCGTGCAATCTCCCGCTGACCGTCCTCTGCGATGCGGACAATCGGCGCTTGATAGCCCGGGTAAACGTCGAAGCTCGCTTCGTTCCAGCCAGCGCGATCCCGGAAGGCTTTCGTGAACTGCAGAACCGCGTCACGGGTGGTGGTCACATTGTAGAGATTGCACATCAGATCCTCTCCCTATTTCCACATGGCCCGCATGCGCGCGCCGACATCGATGCGGATCTGCTGGGCGCTTCGCTCAGATGCAGTTGCTGAAACCTTCGGCCAGGTCGTCGTCTCGAAGAATTGGAGCAGGGTTGCCGGGACGAACCGCGTCCTCGCTGCATAAACGTGCCGATCCCCTTGAACGTTCTGCCCATGGGTAAAAAACCGCTGCGGCGTGATCAGGGCCAGTTGATCCCTGGCGCGTGTCATGGCGACATAAAGCAGCCGACGCTCTTCCTCGAGTTCCTGGCTGGTGCCGGTTCCAAGATCCGACGGTATACAGCCGTCGACAACATTGAGCATGAAGACCGCACGCCATTCCTGGCCCTTGGCCGAATGAATGGTCGACAAGATCAGATAATCCTCGTCGAGCAGCGGCACCCCCGCCTGGTCGCTGGTGGCATCTGGCGGATCAAGTGTCAGTTCGGTCAGGAAGCGCTCGCGCGAGGGGTATCCACTGGCGATCTGTTCGAGCTGCAACAGGTCGGCCTTGCGGGTGTCGGCATTCTCATGGATGCGGTCGAGATGCGGCTCATACCAAAGGCGTGCCTGCCCAATATCCAAAGGCCAGCCATCTTCGGCCTTGCGCAGGTTTGCGAGCAACTGGACGAAGGAAGTCCAGTCTTCGCCGGTCTTGGGCGGAGGCGGGATTTCGGCAAGGGCCAGCAAAGGTTCAGGGTCGGCCGCGATCGTCTCGAGAATGTTGCCGGCCGTCTTCGGCCCGATGCCCGGCAGCATCTGCAGCAGCCGGAAGCCTGCGACACGGTCGCGTGGGTTCTGCGCGAACCGCAGCACCGCCAGCATGTCCTTCACATGGGCACTGTCGAGAAATTTCAGGCCACCAAATTTGACGAATGGAATGTTGCGGCGGGTGAGTTCAACTTCGAGCGGACCGCTATGACTGGATGTGCGAAACAGCACGGCCTGGTTCTTCAGCGTCATGCCAGTCTCGCGATTGGCAAGCACCTGGTCGACAATGAAGTTCGCCTGTTCCGTCTCGTCCTTGACGGTGACGAGCTTCGGTCGATCCAGCGATTGCCGCTCGGTCCACAGGTTCTTGGTGAAGCGCTCGCGCGCCAGATCGATGACGCCATTGGCCGCAGCCAGGATCGGCTGTGTCGAGCGGTAGTTGCGATCAAGCGTGATTATGTCGGCGGCTGGGCTGAAGGAAGACGGGAAATCAAGAATGTTGCGAACCGTCGCTGCCCGGAACGAATAGATCGACTGGGCATCGTCGCCGACCACGGTCAGGCCACGACCGCCCGGTTTGAGCGCCATCAGCACCGAGGACTGCAGCTTATTGGTATCCTGGTATTCGTCGACCATGACATGGTCGAAGCGATTGCCGATATCGTCGGCAAGATCGGGGTCGCTGACCATCTGCGCCCAATACAGCAGCAGATCGTCGTAATCGAGCACGTTCTGAACCTGCTTGGCCTCGACATAAGTTGCGAACAATTGCTTCAGCTGTTCTTCCCAACTGCCCACCCATGGATAGTGCTGGCGAAGAATGTCGTTCAGCGGCGTCTGCGAATTGACCGCGCGCGAATAGATCGACAGGCACGTGCCCTTGGTTGGAAAGCGGTTTTCAGTCTTGGACAATCCGAGCTCGTGGCGGGAAAGATTCATCAGGTCGGCGCTGTCTTCGCGGTCGTGGATGGTGAAATCCACGTTCAGCCCGATCTGCTCGGCATAGATCCGCAGCAACCGCGCGCCGATTCCATGGAACGTCCCGGACCAGGAAAGCGCGTCGGTGAGTACGCCGGAATTGGCGCCAAGCACCTGTTTGCAGATCCGCTCAACGCGGCGCGACATTTCGGAGGCGGCACGCCGTGAAAACGTCATTAGCAGAATGCGCCGAGGATCGGCGCCATTGACGACCAGATGGGCGACCCGGTGCGCCAAAGTGTTGGTCTTGCCGGATCCGGCGCCCGCGATGATCAGCAGCGGTCCCGCGACCTGTCCGTCCGCCAGCCCAATACCGTGTTCCACAGCCTGCCGCTGCTGCTCGTTCAGTTTTTCAAGATATGCGGCCATGAACGCTCGATTGACAGGTCGGGTCGGGACAACTCTTGCTCCGAACAAATACGGAACATACAATCGAGAAAGCAGGTTGGGAAGATGGCATTTGCAGAGTTAGGGGCGGGGCGCTCTCGCATCCCATAGCGATTCCTGCTGAGAACCGTCGAACACCCTTTGTATCGAATGCGAATCGAAACCAACGGCAAGCCAAAGCGTTGTGTACTGTGACCTCACCAAAGCGGAGACAGACCCATGGCCGACGACAGCACCACAACGATTAAAGCGACTTTCGATACCCGCGCAGCAGCTGATCTTGCGGTCGAGCACCTCGTTCAGCAGCACAGCATATCAAGGCCGGACATCTTCATCCAGTCAGCCACATCCCAAAACACGGCCGGAACGTCTCCATCCGGCGGGGATGCCTCCCATGAAGACGGTGCTCGCCGCGATGCGCCGCTTGGCGGAGAGATCGAAGTCTCTGCCGACTTCCAGCCAGATTGCCGCCGTTCAGCGCAGCCTGGGCGAGGCTGCAGCAATTCTGGTTTCCGGCCGCTGATGGTTCCGTCGCGGCATCACGCCGAACCCAGTATCGTTTGCGTATCAGGATAGCGAACCAATGGCAGACACTCTTTCGACTTACCGCGCCAAGCGCGATTTCAAGAAGACAGCCGAGCCGAGTGGTGAGGCTCATGTCAAGCCGTCGAACCGCCGGCGTTTCGTGATCCAGAAGCACGATGCGACGCGGCTGCACTATGATCTCCGGCTCGAACTCGACGGCGTATTCAAATCCTGGGCGGTGACCAAAGGTCCTTCGCTCGATCCACACGACAAGCGCCTGGCCGTCGAGGTCGAAGATCACCCGCTCGACTACGGCGACTTTGAAGGCACAATTCCGAAAGGTCAGTACGGCGGTGGCACTGTCATGCTGTGGGATCGCGGCTACTGGGAGCCGGAGGGAAATAAGACGCCCGAGGAGGCGCTCGCCAAGGGCGATTTCAAGTTCACCTTGGAGGGCGACCGGCTCCATGGCAGCTTCGTTCTCGTGCGCATGCGCCATGACCGCGATGGCGGCAAACGCACCAACTGGCTTCTGATCAAACATCGCGACGAGGCGGCCGTTCACGAGAATGGCGCAGCAATCCTCGATGACAACGACACATCGGTCGCATCGGGCCGGACGATGGACGCCATCGCTGCTGGCAAGGGGAAAAAACCTAAGCCGTTCATGCTGGAGGGTGGGGCGGTCGAAGCCGACGCTATCTGGGACAGCAATCATGGTCTTGCGGCTGAAGAGCGCAAAGCCGGGACAAAGACCGCAGTGAAAGCTAAAACGACGAAGAGAAAGCCGTCTGTTGCGCAACGTGCCAAATCCGAGATGCCCGACTTCATTGCGCCGCAGCTGTGCGACAACCTTTCGCGTCCACCGTCAGCGCGTGGCTGGATCCATGAGATCAAGTTCGACGGCTACCGAATCCAGATGCGCATCGAGGGAGGTGAGGTTACGCTCAAAACCCGCAAGGGCCTGGATTGGACGGCCAAATGGCCCGCCATCGTCAAGGCGGCTTCGGTACTTCCCGACTGCATGATCGACGGTGAAATCTGTGCGCTCGACGAACAGGGCGCACCGGACTTCGCAGCACTTCAGGCGGCGCTATCAGAGGGCAAGACAGGCGATCTCGTCTATTTCGCTTTCGATTTGCTGTTCGTTGGAGGTGAAGACCTGCGGGAGCTGCCGCTCACCGAGCGCAAGGAACGGCTGCAAGCCCTCCTATCGGATGGCGGCGAGGACGCTCGTCTGCGCTTCGTCGAACATTTCGAGACGGGTGGCGACGCTGTGCTGAAATCAGCCTGCCGCCTGTCTCTCGAGGGCATTGTCTCCAAGCAGGCTGATGCACCCTACCGGTCGGGCCGGACCGATACCTGGGCAAAGTCAAAATGCCGCGCCGGCCATGAAGTGGTGATCGGTGCCTATGCCAAGACCAACGGCAAATTCCGCTCACTGCTTGTTGGCGTCAATCGTGGCGACCATTTCGTCTATGTCGGCCGGGTAGGCACGGGCTATGGTGCCAAGACCGTCGAATCTTTGCTCCCTAAGCTTCAGGAAATGGAAACGTCCAAATCGCCGTTCACCGGGATCGGCGCACCGAAGAAGACTGCGAATATTGTCTGGCTGAAGCCGGAGCTTGTCGCCGAAATCGAGTTCGCCGGCTGGACCGCCGATGGCCAGGTCCGGCAAGGCGCCTTCAAAGGCCTGCGCGAAGACAAGCCAGCGGCGGAGGTCGAGGCCGACGAACCGGCGTCTCCCTCGAAGGCGGATGTCCCTGATCCCGAGACCGACAGGCCACCGGCTAAGCGCTTGCGCAAAGGTGCAAAGGAAGAGGTCATGGGGGTGATGATCTCCAGCCCGGAAAAGGCGCTTTGGCCGGATGCCGGCGACGGGGAGCCGGTCACCAAGGTCGATCTGGCGCGCTACCACGAAGCGGTTGGCTCGTGGCTGATCGACCATATCAAGGGCCGACCCTGTTCGATCATTCGAACACCTGATGGTGTCGGTGGCGAGCAATTCTTTCAGCGCCATGCCATGCCAGGCACCTCGAACCTGTTGGAACTTGTGACCGTCTTCGGTGACAAGAAGCCCTATCTCCAGATCGATCGGGTCGAAGGTCTTGCGGCAATTGCACAGATCGGCGGCATCGAGTTGCATCCCTGGAATTGCGAACCTGGCCAGCCGGAAGTCCCCGGCCGTCTGGTCTTTGACCTTGATCCCGGCCCCGATGTGGAATTTGACACGGTCGTCGAGGCCGCACGCGAAATCCGCGATCGGCTGGAAGAGTTGGGGCTCGTCAGTTTCTGCAAGACAACGGGTGGCAAGGGCCTGCATGTCGTCACGCCTCTGGCTGTGCCGAAAGGCAAGAAGCTCAGCTGGGATGAGGCGAAGGGCTTTGCCCATGACGTCTGCCAGGAGATGGCACGCGACAATCCGGACCTGTATCTAATCAAGATGGCAAAGAACCAGCGCGAGGGTCGGATCTTTCTCGACTATCTGCGCAATGACCGCATGGCGACGGCCGTGGCGCCTTTATCGCCGCGGGCACGGCCGGGGGCGACCGTGTCCATGCCGCTCAATTGGACGCAGGTGAAGTCAGGCCTTGATCCCGCACGTTTTACCATCCGGACCGTGCCGGACCTCATCAAGAGGAGCACGGCCTGGCAAGACTACTGCGATGGTCAAAGACCGCTGGAGCTGGCGATTAAACGGCTGACTAAGGCGAAGAAGGCGGCTGCCTGATCAGCGGTCGGACATATCGAATATGGCCGCATTGTCCTGAACCTCGCGGAGACCTTTGTAGGATGCGTGACGCAAACTGCCGTCGTCGGTCCAGCCGCGAAACTCGATTTCCGCAATCAATGTCGGTTGCGCAAACACAAGATTCTTTCCCTTCAGCGGCACGGCCGGCATTTTGGTCCGAAGTTTATCGAGCGTGGACTTCAAGTTGACAGCGTCTTTTTCCTTGAAGCCAGTCCCGACGGCCCCAACGGAAACCCAGTCGGTACCGCGACAAGCGGCAAGCAACAGGCTGCCCAAGCCGCTACGGGCGGATGCCGACCGCTCATAGCCGACGACGATGAAACTTTCGCTCTGGATACATTTGATTTTCAGCCAATCGCCATTGCGGCCGGATCTGTAGGTGCTGTCCCGGCGCTTGGCAATAATGCCTTCGAGACCGAGGGAACGGGCATTTTCCAGAAGGTCGCCGCCATCGCCGCCAACCTCCTCCGACAGCCGGATCGTGGTTCCCGCGCCTTCCAGCAGATCCTCTAGCAGATGGCGCCGGACCGCAAGTTCGGTGCCCGTGAGGTCGTGGCCATCGAAATAGAGAAGATCGAAGGCAAAGAGCACTGACTCCGTGGACTCCCGCTTTCCACCTCGGCCGCCGAGCGAACGCTGCAACGCGCCGAAATCGGAGTGTCCTTCATCGTTGAGTACAACGGCTTCACCATCCAGAATTGCGGTTCCAACGCCGAGCTTGCCAGCTGCGTCGGCAATGGCCGGAAAACGGTGGGTCCAGTCGTGGCCGCCGCGGGTGATGATCCGCACCCCCTTCGGCTCGATATGGATGGCAAGTCTGTAGCCATCCGATTTGATCTCGAACGCCCAATCCGGCCCGCTTGGCACTGTTGGTTTCAACATAGCGAGGCAAGGCTCGACACGGTCCGGCATCGGATCGAAGGGTAGATTGGGCTGCGCCGGATCGCGCCGTCTGCGCGGTTTTGACTGGGCGGCCTGATTATCCTGCAACAGCGGTTTGGCGCGTTGCTTCATCGGTTGGTCCGGGTTTCGGCGGCAACGGATTTCTTCAGGGCATCCATGATGTTGATGACGTTGCTGGGCGCGGGGGAGGACGCTGGCGTCTTGGTCTTGGCTTTCGCCGGTTTTTTCATGGCCTTTTTCTTTGCCTTGATGATGTCGAGCAGACGATCCTGCACCGGATCGACGACCATCGTCGCATCCCAATGCTGCGTCTTGTTTTTGATGAGCTGCTGAATGAGCGGCATCAGGTCTGAATCAGCTTTGTCATCGCCAATACTCTCAAAATAGCTGTCCTCGTCGCGGACCTCATCACCGTAGCGCAAGGTCCATAGAACGATACCCTTGCCGCGTGGCTCCAGCATGACGGCGCGTTCGCGCCTTGAAATCACCAGGCGAGAAATGCCGACCATATCCTGCGAAGCCATGGCATCGCGGATAACCGAGAACGCCTCCTGAGCGACGATCTCGTTCGGGGAGAGGTAGTAGGGCGTATCGAGCCAGATCCACTCGATGGTGTCGCGTTTTGTAAAGGTCGAGATATCGATCGTCCGGGTGCTGTCGAGCGCGACGTTCTCAAGCTCGTCGTCTTCGAGAATGATGTACTCGTCCTCACCGCGCTGGTAGCCCTTGACCTCGTCGTCTTCCTTGACGTCCTTGCCCGTGACGGAGTCTACGTAGTGGCTGACGACACGGTTCTGGGTTTCGCGATTGAGCGTATGAAACCGAACCTTCTCGCTTTCGGATGTTGCCGGCATCATTTGCACCGGGCAATTGACGAGGGAGAGTTTCAGGTAACCCTTCCAGTAAGGACGAACGGCCATGGGTGTCTCCTATCAACCGGCGCGGCGGACTGGTGCTGCTGCGGTTTTCGCCTTTGCGGTAGCGGGTTTGGCTTTCGCGCGACCGGCACCCTTATTGGCATTGGCCGCCGCCCGCTTGGGTTTCTCCTCCTTGGCGCCAAGGCCAGCACTCTCGCGCAAAGCTTGAAGCAGATCACTCGACTTCGAAACGACCGGTGCCTTTTTCTTCGGTAGCGATCGACCCTCGATCTTGGCTTTGACGAGTTCGGCCACCGCCTCCTCGTAGCGGTCGTCGAATGTGCTGGCGTCGAAACTGCCCTTCTTTTTGCCGATGATCAGTTCGGCAACTTCGAGCAGTCCCGGATCACTCTTCATGTCCGGCAGGTCTTCAAACGCGTCTTCGGAGGAGCGGACTTCGTAGTCGAAGTTCAGTGTTGATGCGATCAGTCCGTTGCCATGCGCGCGGATCAAGACGGTACGCAGGCGGCGGAACAGCACCGTCTGGGCAATGGCCGCGACCTTGGCGGCCTTCATGCCGTCGCGGAGAAGCACATAGGCATCAGTGCCCATCTTGTCCGGCGTCAGATAGTAGGGCTTGTCGAAATAGACGTTGTCGATTTCCGAGCAGGGAATGAAGGACAGTATCTTGAGCGTCTTGTCGCTCTTGGGGACCGCCGCTGCAACTTCCTCTGGCTCAAGCACGATGTACTGGCCGTTTTCGACCTCGTAACCTTTGACCTGATCATCCCGCTCGACCGGATCACCGGTCTCGGTATCGACGAACTCGCGCTTTACTCTATTGCCGGTTGCCCGGTTCAGCGTGTTGAACGCGATGCGCTCCGACGAGGACGCGGCCGTGTAAAGCGCAACGGCACAGGACACCTCTCCGAACTTGATGAAGCCTTTCCAATTCGCTCTTGGGGCAACCATGATACGCGCACTCCTGTACAACCGACGCGATTCAACGGAATGAGCTGCCGAATCGTTCCGAGGCAAAACGAATCATTTTCAATGACTTAGCACCGGAGCTGTTCGCGTTTGGCGAGTCTTGCCTAGAGTCCTGATTCAAATGCATCTTTTGTCGGTGACGCGCGTTTATTGGGGACAGCAACCCTAGAGGAGTCGGCTATGAGCAAGCGCGAATTGATCAATACCGGTACTGACAAGCGTTATGTGCGCCGTGATGAAGACGGCAAGTTCGAGGAGAGCGTCGATGTCTCGCGGTCTCTTTCCGCCGACGCCCGCCACGATGCCAAGAATGATGCGAAACCCGCCGAGGGCGACAAGGGCGATCGCAGGCGCTGACCCCTTCGGTGAAACTCGCAACCTACAATGTCAACGGCATCAACGGCCGCCTCGACGTGCTGCTCCGCTGGCTTGAGGAGGCAGAGCCGGATGTGTGTCTGCAGGAACTGAAGACACCCAACGACAAGTTTCCCCGCAAGGAGATTGAACGCGCCGGCTACGGCGCGATCTGGCACGGGCAAAAATCCTGGAACGGCGTGGCTATCCTTGCGCGAGACAGGGAACCGATCGAGACGCGACGTGGCCTTCCCGGCGATCCCGACGATGGCCACAGTCGGTATATCGAGGCGGCCGTCGACGGAATGATCGTCGGCTGCCTCTACCTCCCGAACGGCAATCCGGCTCCAGGACCCAAGTTCGATTACAAGCTGCGCTGGTTCGAGCGGTTGCAGTCCTATGCGGCGGAACTGTTGGAGCTGGACGTCCCTGTCGCATTGGTTGGCGACTTCAACGTCATGCCCACCGACCTTGATGTCTACAAACCAGAACGCTGGACCGACGACGCGCTGTTTCGTCCGGAAGTAAAGGCGGCCTATGCCGACTTGGTCGCGCAAGGGTGGACGGACGCCATCCGGCATCTTCATCCCGACGAGCGCATTTATACGTTCTGGGCTTATTTCCGAAATGCCTTCGCGCGAGATGCCGGTCTTCGTATCGACCATTTCCTCTTGAGCCGGGCGCTCGCCGCAGATCTCAAGCGATATGGCGTCGATAAATCGGTGAGAGGCTGGGATCATACGAGCGATCACGCCCCGGTGTGGATAGAGCTCTAACGTGGTCGGGAGATCGTTCGGCGGCGAGGTCCGTTGCCCTGTTCAGACAGTCCGGTCTATTTGAACTTTGCAAGACATGGAAAGCTTTTCCCGCATTGGTCGCCGTCGGGATGAACGAGACGGTCGCAGCCGAGCGCCGACATCCGCCGCAGGCGCGCGAGCGTGATGCCGGCCCCATGTTTTTTGACAAGTTCCGCTCTGACATAGCTTCCCATCCGGCCGCATGGTCGACACTCCACGTCGATGACAGGGTCGCGGATCTGGCGCAGGGTGGAGGTCAGACGCACCGCTTCAATGTTCGCACGGCTCATCGCTGCTCTGCTCCCACCATCGGGCGTAACAAAGGGACGTTGTTCAAACCATGGTCGTGCAATTCCATCGTCCCCAAATTTATTTGAACCATGCCAGACGCCTGTCTGTGGATGTTATCGGTATGATTCGCTTTACGAATCTATTTTTTCCCAAATGTTGAGGACGATATTCCTATTTTTCACACTGTTGACTCTCTGGTTATGAAGGAACAGAACGTGAACTTCAATTGTTAAAAGCGGCATGATGTCGTCCATGAAGAGAACACGAACCTAGAGGATTCCGTGACCGATGACGGCTGCGCGAGAGCACGTCATAGCCGATCTTCGTACCCGCATCGCGCTGCAAAGTGGCCCTGCGAAGCAATCCGGCTGCCTGCCATTCGGCGTTGACGAAATCGACACCATGCTGCCAGGAGGGGGTCTTATGCGTGGTGCGCTCCATGAGTTCGCAGGCGGTGGTGCGGGTACGGTCGATGGAGCAGCGGCTGCCCTGTTTGTTGCCGGGGTCGCTGCGCGTACGAAGGGCAAGATCGTCTGGTGTCTGACGCGACCGGATCTGTTTTTCCCGGCGCTTGCGCAGGCCGGCCTGAATGCAAACCGGGTCATATTTGTCGAGGGCGACAGGCAAGAGGACGTGCTTACGTCCATGGAAGAAGCCTTATCCTATGGTGGCCTCGGCGCCGTTGTGGGGGAAGTCGTCCGCCTGCCGATGTTGGCAAGCAGGCGCCTTCAGCTTGCGGCCGAAAAGAAGGGAAGCCTTGCCCTCGTCGTTCGCAGATGGCGCCGCCAGTCTGAGGCCAACGATTTTGGCCAGCCGACCGCGTCGACCACAAGATGGCGCGTAAGCGCGCTGCCGTCGGTAGCATTGCCCGTGCCCGGCGTTGGACGGGCAACCTGGTTGCTGGAGTTGATGAGATCGCGTGCAGGCGAGTGTGCTGAGTTTATCGTTGGAGCGTGTGATGACCAGGGTCGTATCGATCTACCTTCCCGATCTGTCGACGGATCGCATTCGTCGCGCCGATCCCGCCATTCCGGTTGAGCAGGCCATTGCCGTGATTGCAAAGAGCGGATCGAAACGCTGGGTGTCTGCGGCCGATGCTTCTGCAAAGAAGGCAGGTGTCCGGATTGGCATGCCAGCCGCGAAAGCCCAAGCCCTGTTCCAAGGGCTCCTCATGATCGACGCAGATCCACGAGCCGATGCTGCGGCACTCGAAAGGATCACATTATGGGCGTTGACCCAGTATTCGCCCATCGTCGCCGTCGATGCTTCCGACGGTATCGTCATGGACACCGAAGGGGCCGATCACCTTCGGGGCGGGGAGCTTCCAACGCTGACGGGCATCGCCAATCTGTTCAGGGGCAGGGGTCTGATGACGCGTGTCGCCATCGCCGACACATGGGGCGCCGCTCATGCCTGCGCGCGTGCGATCTGCCGGGATACCGTCATCATCCCCAGAGGCGAGACCGTGCGAGCCGTCGAGCGCTTGCCCGTCGGCCTGTTGCGGCTCCCGGAAAAGACTGTTGGCGATCTCAGGACTCTCGGGTTTCGCACAATTGGGGAGCTTTCAGCGACACCGCGGGCGCTGCTCACGCTTCGCTTCGGGCCTGAGATTGGACGACGGTTGGACCAGATGTTCGGCCGCGCCGGTGAGCCGATCGACCCCATCCGCAGTTCCGAGCAGATTGAGGTCAGTCGCTCTTTCCAGGAACCGATCGGGGCAGCCGAGACGATCGACAAATATGTCGGGCGGCTTGTCGTCCAGCTTTGCGACGAACTTCAGAAACAAGGGCTCGGCGTGCGGCGCGCGGATCTCATTATCGACAAGGTTGACAACACCCGTCAGGCGATCCGCGCAGGAATGGCAAAGCCCGCACGGGATGTAGCGTGGCTCACCAAGCTGTTCAGGGATCGCACGGAAAAAATCGATCCCGGGTTCGGCATCGAGAAGCTGACCCTCGTGGCCGTGATGTCTGAGTTGCTCGAGGAAACACAGACGGCATCGTCGTTTATTGAGGATGTCGGCGAAGATCTCACGCCTCTCGTGGACATCTTCGGTAACCGCGGCCAACGGGTCTACCGCTTGGCTCCAGTGGCGTCCGACGTCCCGGAGCGCAGCGTCCGGCGTATTGCCGCTACCGCTGACGATGTCGACGTCTTCTGGTCACATCAATGGCCGCGCCCGGTTCGGCTTCTCGCTCATCCAGAACTGGTCGAGGTCATTGCGCTGATGCCGGACCATCCGCCTGTGTCCGTGACATGGCGCGGCAAACGCCGAAGGGTCAAAAGCGCTGATGGGCCCGAACGGATCTTTGGCGAATGGTGGCAGCGCACGTCCGAATGGGCTGCCGTTCGCGATTACTTCATCGTCGAAGATGATGCAGGCGAGCGCCTCTGGATCTTTCGATCCGGGGACGGTGTCGACGGCGAAACCGGTTCTCACAAGTGGTTTGTACAGGGAATTTTCACATGAGATATGCCGAGCTTCAGGTGACCACCCATTTCAGTTTTCTAAGGGGCGCGAGTTCGGCGCAGGAGCTGTTTGTCACCGCGAAACAATTGGGTATCGAAGCGATTGGAGTTGTCGATCGCAACTCGCTTGCCGGGATTGTCCGTGCACTCGAGGCCTCGCGCGAAACCGGCGTGCGGCTGGTCGTCGGCTGCCGCCTCGATCTGGCTGACGGCATGTCGATCCTGGTCTATCCGACCGACCGGGCCGCCTATTCAAGGCTGACCCGACTGATCACACTCGGCAAAAGCCGAGGCGGTAAGAACAACTGCATCCTGCATCTGAACGATGTCGCGATGTATGCGGATGACCTCCTCGCCATCCTCGTCCCTGACATTGCCGACGATACCTGCGCGGTTCAGCTTCGCAAGATGGCCGACATTTTTGGGGATCGCGCCTACCTGTCATTGTCCTTGCGGCGTCGCCCGAACGATCAACTGCGGCTGCATGACCTATCAAACATAGCCGCGCGCTGCAGGGTGAAGACCGTCATCACCAACGATGTGCTGTTTCACGAGCCAGCAAGGCGGCAACTGCAGGACGTCGTCACCTGCATCCGCAACAACACCACGATCGACGAGGTCGGTTTCGAGCGTGAACGTCACGCCGACAGATATCTCAAGCCGCCCGAGGAGATGGAACGCCTTTTTCCGCGCTATCCGGAAGCGCTGCGGCGAACGATGGAGATTGTCGATCGTTGCAAATTTTCGCTCGAGGAACTGACCTACCAGTATCCGGAAGAGGCCATCGTTCCCGGAAAATCGGCCCAGGAGTCGCTCGAACATTATGTCTGGCAATGTGTGCCTGATCGTTATCCGGAGGGCCTGCCGCCAAAGACGCTGCAGATCGTCCGGCATGAGCTCGACCTGATCAACAAGATGAAATACGCGCCTTACTTCCTCACGGTGTTTTCGATCGTGCGGTTTGCGCAAAGCCAAGGCATTCTCTGCCAGGGACGTGGGTCCGCTGCGAACTCTGCCGTTTGCTACATTCTTGGCGTCACCTCTATTGATCCTGAGACGAACGATCTCCTTTTCGAGCGCTTAGTCAGCCAGGAGCGGGACGAGCCGCCGGACATTGATGTCGATTTTGAACACGAAAGGCGCGAGGAAGTCATCCAATGGATCTACAAGACCTATGGCAAGGTAAAGGCGGCACTCTGCGCGACCGTGACGCGCTATCGCGCAAAGGGGGCGATCCGTGACGTGGGCAAGGCGCTGGGCCTGCCAGAAGATTTGATCAAGGCGCTGTCGTCAGGCATGTGGTCGTGGTCGGAAGAAGTCAGCGACCGTAACGTGAAAGAGCTCAATCTCAATCCGGATGATCGCCGTCTGATGCTGACTCTGCAGCTGGCGCAGCAATTGATGGGAGCGCCTCGCCACCTCGGACAGCATCCGGGTGGCTTTGTGCTTACCCATGACCGCCTTGACGATCTCGTTCCCATTGAGCCGGCCAGCATGAAGGATCGGCAAATTATCGAGTGGGATAAAGACGACGTCGAAGCGTTGAAGTTCATGAAAGTTGACGTGTTAGCCTTGGGCATGCTGACCTGCATGAGCAAAGCCTTCGAACTTATCTGCGAGCACAAGGACGAAGACCTGGATTTGTCCAAAATCCGTCAGGAGGATCATGCCACCTATTCGATGATCCGCAAGGCCGACACGCTGGGGACGTTTCAGATCGAGAGCCGGGCGCAGATGGCGATGCTGCCGCGCCTGAAGCCGAGGACATTTTACGATTTGGTCGTCCAGGTCGCGATCGTGCGTCCGGGCCCAATCCAGGGCGACATGGTGCATCCATACCTGCGCCGGCGGGAGGGCAAGGAAAAGGTCGAGTATCCGACGCCGGAACTGGAAGCTGTCCTTGGAAAAACGCTCGGCGTGCCGCTTTTTCAGGAGAGCGCGATGAGGGTCGCGATGGTCTGCGCCGGGTTTACTGGTGGCGAGGCCGATCAGTTGCGCAAGAGTATGGCGACGTTCAAGTTCACCGGAGGCGTCAGCCGGTTCAAGGACAAGCTTGTCTCGGGCATGGTTCGAAACGGTTACACGGCCGAATTCGCTGAAAAGACCTTCAGCCAGCTCGAGGGGTTCGGATCCTATGGCTTTCCGGAATCCCACGCGGCTTCCTTCGCGCTGATCGCCTATGCGTCCAATTTTGTGAAGTGCCACTTCCCCGACGTTTTCTGCGCGGCCCTTTTGAATAGTCAGCCGATGGGCTTTTATGCCCCCGCCCAGATCGTCGGCTGCGCTCGCGCCCATGGCGTTGAGATCCGCCCTGTCTGTGTCAACCAATCCCGTTGGGACTGCACGCTGGAGCGGATCGGAAATACCGAGAGACATGCGGTCCGGTTGGGCATGCGGCTGGTCAGAGGGCTGGCTGTCTCGGACGCCGCCCGGATTGTAGCAGCTCAGATGAACAGTGAATTTGCTTCCGTCGACGACATATGGCGCCGGTCGGGTGTGCCAGCTGCTTCGCTGGTCGAACTTGCAGAGCAGACGCGTTTCGGCCGGCCCTGAATCTTGAGAGACGCGATGCCCTGTGGGCAATCAAGGCGTTGCGCGACGAGCCGCTGCCTTTGTTCGCCGCTGCTGCCGATCGGGAGATGCAGACGATCGCCGAGCAGCACGAGCCCGAAGTCGAGCTCAGGCAGATGACCGAAGGCCACAATGTGGTTGAGGACTATGGCCATACCGGGCTGACCCTTCGTGACCATCCGATTGCGTTCCTGCGAAACGACTTGGCAAAGCGCAGCATCGTGACCTGCGAGGAGGCCATGACCGCACGGGATGGTCGTTGGGTCATGACGGCGGGACTGGTGCTCGTGCGGCAAAAGCCGGGCTCGGCGAAAGGAGTGATGTTCATCACGATCGAAGATGAAACCGGACCTGCGAACATCGTGGTCTGGCCAAAGCTGTTTGAGAAGCGGCGCCGGGTCGTTCTGGGGGCGTCGATGATGGCGATCAATGGACGGATCCAGCGGGAAGGCGACGTCGTCCATCTTGTCGCCCAGCAGTTGCTCGACTTGTCAGGCGATCTCTCCGGCCTTGCGGACAGAGACATGGAGTTCAGGCTGACATCGGGCCGCGGTGATGAGTTTGCCCATGGCTCTGCCGGAAGTGGGGATTCACGAGACCGGGCACCGCCACCGAAACCCCGTGATATTTTTGTCCGTGACCTTCATATCGACACCTTGAAGGTCAAGGCGAGAAACTTCCAGTGACTGTCATCAGCTTGTCTGTGGTCGGGTCTCACCTTATCCTGCGGCAATGACAAAGGATCCGCCACACGACGCCTTCGAGCGCGCACTGGAGCGATTTGCCGATGGCTATACGCAAGGCATGTTCGAGGGGCGGGCATGGGGCGTGACCGTAAAACGCTCTGCGGATCGTAACCGCATCTGGCTTTACGCCGAGGACCTCGCCGGATCCGACATTGTCAGCTTCAATCTTTATCGACTAAAAGGCGCGGGCCTGACGCTAAAGCCGTGCGAGATGTCATCCGAAAAGGTTATGGCCTTCGTGCTCGGCTTTAACATCGGGCCGTCATCATCGACGGGCGGCATAATGGCGGTCTCGATTTCCAAAACTCCCGTTGGACCGAGAGCGACTGATCAGGTGCTTATGTTGGCCCACCAATCGGCATAGGGCGTGTTTTTGGCAAGCTTGCGATTGTAATCCGGCGCATCGTCCCACCAGGTTGGCCCTCGTTCTCCAAGGGCGATCTTGGCATCATCGACCCGTTTGCGCGCGGCGGCCGTTGCGTCCTTGTCTCGCCTGGCATCGCGAACGGCCCGACGTGCCGCCATCAGTTCGTTGACGAGCTCGACGCGTTTCGTTTCATCCAGGTCGGGATTGCTTTTGCGCCAGAGCCGCCCTTTCACCACGAAGTACCGACCGTCTGGCGTGTCCGGATATGTTTGCTCGTCTTTTGACATTTGGATTTCACGCGGAAAACAGGTCTGCGGTCTGGCTGGGATGCCCGCCAAGGCCGCCGACCGCCGTGTATCGCGGCAGAACCGTCATTCTCTCTTCCGGAAGCGGTCGCTGGAGCTTCTTGGCCTCCTTCCAGTCCGCAGTCATCCAGATCTCACATTCCTCTTTCGTTGTCAGAAGGACCGGCATGGCTTTGGGATGGATTGGTTTGACGATCTCATTGGGGTTGGTCGTCAGGAACGCGTAGATATCGTGCTCACCCTCACGCGGTGCTTTGATCGGACCGCGGGCACCAGTCCATGTCGTATGAATGCCGGCCAGGGCGAACACCGGTTGGTCTTCGTTCACGACGAACCAGCGCAGGGGCTTCTTGCCCGTTTCCAGGTCGGCCACTTGTTCGTACTCGCTGAACGCGGTGGCCGGCACAAGGCAACGGTGTTCCACACCAAGCCATTGCTGCCAGTGCGGGATCCATGTCTGGCGCACATTTGTGACGCCCTTGTCCGGCTTGCCGTCAAGGTGCTCTTCCGGGGTTGGCATGCCCCAGACCGACATCGCCAGTTCCCGTTCACCGTCGACATCGACACGAACAATCGGCCCGGGACGGTCGGGGTGGACATTGATGGAGGGAGGCAGATTGCCCTCTCGATATCTGGTGATATCGATAAAATCCCGGATAGCCTGCTGATTGCTTGTCAGATTGTACAGGTTACACATCGCATTCCCCCTCGCTGGCATGAAGATAGAATATCCAGTTCGACTATCAACGTTGTGCATCGCCCGCTCGTTGCATCGGGTCCGCGCCTCGATGCAACGAGCGACGGTCAAAGCGCTGCAGCGCATCGCATTGGCCCCGACGCGTGAATTCCTGACTGGCATCCATGCTGTCTGGCCCGGTGAACCTGGGAGTAACATCAACAGCGCGCTCATAGCGGATCTGACGGCAAACCTTGCTTCTTCGTGTCGTCAGTGTCTTATTGCCGATGAGCGGGACTCATTGCGGCCGGCCCTCAAAACGAAAGATCAGGGCGACTGCCTTATGCCAAATACCATAATCCTCAACCCGAATACTGGTGCGCCTTCCTTCGGCCTGGTGCCAGGGATGAATAGCCGGGGCACCGTGATCGTGTCGGGAGAAATCCGGCTACTGCGCGGCAAACACCTTGGCCCCAATCGGGGATTTGGTGCCTGCCACATATGGGCCGAGCACACCAAGGAAATGGAAAAGCTCGGCTTTTTGCTTGAATCCGATGTGCCGAAATACGTGGCTCACATCATTCGCACCGGAACGCCATTGTTCTACAGTGGGGATAGCTTCACAAAGATACGTCTCATGGCGGTGAGGGCAGTGGCGGGTACCGCCATTCTGGAAGTGAGAGAGCAGCGTGAGCTGACGTTCTGGTCTGTCGTGACGGCATACTCAGGAACAAAAAACCACGGCACCCGTGTGGGAACCGTGGTCTGAAAACTGGTGTGATTGCAGTAGCAGCGTCGCCTTAGCTCAAGGGTTCGGAGACCAACCTAATGTCCTGCAAATAAGCTCCCTGTAGAGCTTACCATCCACATGAGCGGGCCAATTTACAGGTGAAGCCGACTCAAAATGCTCTTTATGCCACAGTGGATATATAGGTGAACATGACGGCTCCGTCAAGTTCAGCAGGGTTAGACACCCTGCGAGAACCTATGCGACCCCGCGTCAGAATTCCTGCCCATGCTGAGCTATATAAGAGCAACGGCAACACCCTTCCAGTCATTTCACCAGAAGTCGCCGTTTGCCTCAGAGAAGATTTTTTCCCGCCATCGCGCGTTAGCAGATGAGCATTCAGGCAGTGGATCTGCGTAATAGATTTTGGTCAGGCGCACGCACGGTCGCACCAGCCGCCAGCGTTGCCAAACCCAGCTCTCTTGTCTGGCATCCCTAATCCAGTCCCGTCCTTGGACGGTCAACCCACAAGGGGGGTCGCAGCTACTGCGACCTCTCTGGCTGTGCCGCCGAGGTGACCGCGGCCGGGCCCGGATCAAACGGGCGCCATCGAGCGGGGATTGGCCCCGCCAACCGATGGAGCCTCACATGTCGGATCGCAGCCTCGCACAAAACCACGCACTCGATCTTGCCCGGACCCTGATGGTCCCGGTCACCCTCTTCGAAATCGATGGCGAGATCGGCGTCATGCCTTCCGCCGAGTATGACGGCGACGAAGACGCCATCATCAACGAATACGATCCGTTTGCCTATGGATCGGCTCATTGAGCCGATCATCCCTTCGGGGGAAGGCGTGCCGCTTGCGCTGATGCGCGCGCAAGGGAGGCTTCGCCGCGAACTTTCCTCGCAGATCTGCACATTGCGAACCGCGCCCTTGCGCGCTTCCATCTTCGCGGCCTGGGCGCTGCCAGTCCGAAAAGTCAGGAAAGCTAAAGGTGGCGATATGGAAAAGAATGACATCGAAAAGTTGCGTACCCGGGTGGGCTGCGCAGCAGTGCTTGAGCATGAGGGCTTTGCGATAGACCGGAAAGAGAGCACACGCCGGGCAGTCAAATTCCGGCGCGACGACGATATCATCATCGTAATTCACGACGACAGGGGCTGGTTCGACGCCCGTTCGGATTTCAAGGGCGATGTGTTTGCACTCGCAAGCTATCTGCGTGGGATCGGCTTTGCCGAGGCCCTGACCATGGTTGGCGATCTCGTCGCGTTTCAGCCAACCGCACCGACCTGGGAAAAACCTATCGGTTGCACGCAAACAATGGCTTCGGTCGCTGACCGCTGGAACCATAGAAAACGGCCGTGGCGCGGATCGGCGACATGGAACTACCTCCGACAGGGACGGGCTTTGCCATGGCAGGTCATCTCTGCGGCGATCGATGCAGACGTTCTTCGCGAAGGACCCTACGGCTCGATGTGGGCAAAGCATGTCGATGAGGCGGGCGCCGTCATCGGCTGGGAGGAGCGCGGTCTGGACTGGCGCGGGTTTTCCACCGGCGGCGCCAAGGCGCTCTTCCGGTTTGGAAAGGTGGATGCCCGTCGGATCTGCGTCACAGAGGCGGCGATCGACGCGCTCAGTCTGGCGGCAATCGAACAGACGAGACCCGACACGCTTTATGTCAGCACAGGTGGCGGCTGGTCGCCGTTGACCGCTCAGGCGTTGGAAAAACTGGCTTCCCGGGATGGCGCGTGGCTGGTGGCGGCGACCGACAACAATGTCCAGGGAGAAGTCTTCGCCGATCGCCTGCGCCAGATGGCGGAATGCGCCACTTGCGATTTCTCGCGACTGAGGCCGCCATGTGAAGACTGGAATGAGGAATTGAAGGAGAGGAGGGAGAGAGGAGAGCTGCCGCATACGCGGACAGCGCATCAAGGGTGAAGCTGCCGCCCGCCTGACTGCGGCCCTTGACCCGCTGCCCACGAGGCGCCGGCTGAGGAGGGGTGATCAAAGGACTGAACAGAGAGGTCGATCAGGCTTCGCGTCAGTCGTAACCCCGAAGGAGCCGCAGATGTTCGTTTCTCCAGCAATTCGTAAAGTGTTCGAAGGCGTCGCCAGCCGCCACGAAATGTACGCCCTGTTCAATCGCCATAGCCAATCGCCGTTCGACGATAACAGGATAAATGGCACGCGATATATCGGCGAGTGGTTTGAGATATCAGAAGCCGAACACGACCACATGTTCGAAATTCTGCCGCCGCTGTTCTATCGCGGTGATATCTTCGCCATGCGCGAATTTTTGGCCGCCAGCGTCACCAGTGTCTTTTTCGCGCTGACGATCGATGATCGCTCCCGCTGGTTTCACGGCTATTGCGATCTGAGCGATCGTCAGTCGCCCGACCGGATGCGCGCCGAGATCATCACCCGCGAATCCCGGCCGGTGCGTGCCATGAACCGACAGGAAAAGCTCGATCATATCTGGAGCGCGACCAGTCCGGATTTCCGCGGCTATGCCGACGCTCGCTTTCCAGCCGATCTGCGCAATCGCCAGACCGTGCTCGTCTATCCCTCAGCTCACGGCAAGATCTGGAAGCTGCTCGACGATCTGACCGACGAGGAGATCGCCGCAAAACTGCCGGTGCAGTTCCGTCTCCTTCCAGAAACCATTGCTGCCTGACGGCAGCCTTCACTTCCTAATCTAACCATTCGCGTCCTGGCAACACCCGCAGTCAACAGCGGGTGTGCCTCGGCGCGCCCAGTTACAGGAGTTTTCCAATGGCGCAAAACGACCCTTTCACCATCGACCTGTTTGGCAATACAGCTCTCTCATCCAGCTTCGATCTCGGTGTGCCGGGTTTTGCAGCAGAGTTCGGGGCCGATCTCGACCCGCCGCCATCGACGCCGGCGATGGCCGCTACGGTCCGCAAAGAACCGAAGCCCGCACCGCCGATACGGACGATGGCCAATTTCCGGCTGCAGGGTTCTCGCGGTCTTGCGAAATCCTGGCGTGACCGTGCGCGTGACAATATCGCCGCGATCCTACTGGCCAACGAGGTAGAGCGTCAGGGCCTGCCGGCCCGACCTGACCAGCAGGCGAGGTTGATCAAGTTCACCAGCTTCGGTGCCTCGGACCTGGCCAACGGCATATTCCGACGTCCGGGCGACATGGTGTTTCGCAAAGGCTGGGAGGAGCTCGGCGGCAATCTTGAGAGCGCCGTCGCGGTAGGAGACTACGCATCTCTGGCGCGCTGTACCCAATATGCCCACTTCACACCGGAGTTTATCGTTCGTGCCATCTGGGCAGGTTTAATCCGTATGGGCTTCCAGGGGGGACGGATCCTCGAGCCGGGCATCGGCACGGGCATGTTTCCTGCCCTGATGCCGGATGCGCTCTCCCGCACCAGCCACGTCACGGGCGTCGAGCTTGATCCGGTCACCGCCCGGATTGTCCGATTGCTGCAACCACGGGCCAGGATCATCACAAGTGATTTCTCGCGGGTGGAGTTGCCTGCGCATTTCGATCTGGCGATTGGCAACCCGCCGTTTTCGGATCGGACAGTGCGGAGCGATCCGGCTTTCCGCTCTCTCGGCTTCCGGCTGCATGATTATTTCATCACCAAGTCCATCCACCGCCTGAAGCCTGGCGGGCTTGCTGCCTTTGTGACCTCGTCCGGCACCATGGACAAGGCCGACGCCCGTGCCCGCGAACACATCGCTGGCATGGCCGATCTCGTTGGCGCGATCCGCCTCCCCGAAGGCAGCTTTCGCGCTGACGCAGGCACGGATGTTGTCGTCGATCTCCTCTTCTTCCGGAAGCGCCGCGCCGACGAGCAGGCTGGAGACGACAGATGGGTCAATCTCGCGGATGTAAAGGTGGCAGGTGAGGGCGACAGCGTCCGTATCAACAGCTGGTACGCCAATCATTCCGACATGGTGCTGGGACGGCATGCAGTCACGTCAGGTCCGTTCGGCGAAGCCTATACATGCCTTCCTTTTAACGATGACCTCGAAACGATCTTGAACTCCGCGATCAGCCAGCTACCAGCTGATATCTATGACGGTGAGGCCTCCACAATTGACTTCGCCCTTGAGGACGAAGTCGCGGAAGCCGTGGCGGAGCGCCCGGATGATCCCAAGGTTCGCGAAGGCAGCTATTTCATCGGCAAGGTTCACAGCGTGCCTGGGACCTGTTCGTCAAATCCCGGTTCATCGAGACGAAGAACCCCGGCAGGGCGCTGGTGCTGGCGTCGGGCACGCCGATCACCAACACGCTTGGCGAGATGTTCTCCGTGCAGCGGATGGATCCAGAGGCGTTGTCGGAACGTGGTCTGCATGAGTTCGATGCCTGGGCGTCGACCTTCGGCGATACCTCGACCGAACTCGAGCTTCAACCGTCCGGCTAATACAAACCGGTCACGCGATTCAGCCAGTTCGTCAACGTGCCGGAACTGATTGCCATGTTCCGGTCGTTCGCCGACGTCGTGCTGCCGGTCGATCTGAAAACATATGTGAAAGTGCCGGAGGTCTCCGGCGGCAAGCGCCAAATCGTCACCGCCGAGCCGACGGCCGCTTTCAAGTCCTACCAGAAACAGCTGGACGCGCGGATCAAGGCGATCGAGATGCGCGATGGTCCGGCCAAGCCCGGCGACGACATCCTGCTCTCGGTCATCACTGACGGTCGTCACGCCGCCATCGATCTGCGCCTGGTCGATCAGGCTATGAGCAATGAGACCGCCAACAAGCTGAATGCACTTGTCACGAACACCCACCGGATCTGGCAGGAAACGGGAGAGGCGGAGTATCGTCGCAAGGACGGCAAGCCGTTCGACCGGCCGGGCGCTGGCCAGCTCATCTTCTCCGATCTCGGCACGATCAATGTCGAGGCGACGCGCGGGTTCTCGGCTTATCGCTGGATCCGCGATGAGCTGGTGCGGCTTGGCGTGCCGACTACCGAGATCGCGTTTATGCAGGATTACAAGAAGTCGGACGCCAAGCAGCGGCTGTTCAACGACTTCAATGCCGGCAAGGTCCGCGTGCTGATCGGCTCGTCCAAAACCATGGGCACCGGCGTCAATGTCCAGGCCCGGTTGAAGGCGCTCCATCACCTTGATGTGCCGTGGTTGCCATCGCAGATCGAGCAGCGTGAAGGCCGTATTGTTCGCCAGGGCAATCAGCATGACGAAGTCGATGTGTTCGCCTATGCGACGCTCGGCAGCCTCGATGCCACCATGTGGCAGAACAATGAGCGCAAGGCCCGCTTCATCGCGGCTGCACTGTCCGGCGACACTAGCGTCCGCCGGCTGGAGGACATGGGCGAGGGACAGGCCAACCAGTTCGCCATGGCCAAAGCCATCGCATCCGGCGACGAACGCCTCATGCAGAAGGCGGGACTGGAGGCCGAGATCGCCCGCCTCGATCGCTTGCGCGCCGCCCATATCGACGACCAGCATGCTATCCGGCGCCAGATCCGCGACGCCGAACGGGATATCGAGTTATCCAGCTGCCGGATCGAGGATGTGGGAAAGGACATCGACCGTCTGGTCCCAACCATTGGCGACGCATTCACGATGCAGGTCGGAAGGGCCGAACTTGACGAGCGAAAGCTCGCGGGCCGTGCGCTGATGAAGGAAATCCTGACGCTGGTTCAGCTTCAGCAGGAGAAAGAGGTGATCATCGCCACCATCGGCGGCTTCGATCTCGCCTATCAGGGCGAACGGTTTGGCAAGGATGGTTATCGCTATGACACCCTGCTCCAACGCACAGGTGGAGGCTACGAGATCGATTTGGCCGTCACCACCACGCCGATCGGCGCGATCTCCCGGCTCGAACATGCGCTTGGCGGGTTTGAACAGGAACGAGAGAGCCATCGCATTCGTCTCGCCGATGCGAAACGTCGGCTCACCTCCTACACGCCACGTTTGGGTGAAAGCTTCTCATTCGAAGCCGAACTTGAACTCAAGCTGGGCCAACTGGACGAGATCGAAAGGGATCTTGCGACAACAGCCGATGAACCAGAGGAGGATCGCCAGGAAGCCGCGTAAACTGCGGTATATTCACCGTCACTTGAAACGGGGTCGGACCATACACATCTATTGGTCATCACCCGTTTCGATGGTTTCCTGCAGTGGCGATTGCCGCGCGTTTGAAACTGTCCGGGTTGTGAGGGCGCTCCCCGAAAGGGTCGAGCGCCCTTTCGTTTCTTGCCCTACAGGCGCTATTCCGGGAGTTTGTAGATCGCTGCGTTATCCTGCAGTTCCCGCAGGCGTGTTGCAGTTCACATCGAACCGAACTCGGTACGGATCATCACCCGTGGCGGTCATGACTGGACCGACAGGTTTCCGGCAATCGCCGCCGCTGCGCGCAAGCTTGGCGTCGGAACGGCCATTCTCGATGGGGAAGCCGTCGTCCCTGATGCCGAGGGCCGCTCGGACTTCGGGGCGCTGCAGCGTTCGCTTGGCGGGCGTGGGGGCAAAAAAGCATCTGAGGATGCGAGCCTCTACGCTTTCGACCTGTTGTATTTCGATGGCCATGACCTGACGAAGATGGAATTGTCCGGACGTCGTCACTTGCTGGGAGACCTGATCGGCGAAAACGAAGGAGCGATCCGCGTCTCGCAGAAGATCGAAGTGGATGGCGCGACACTTCTGGAGGCCGCGCGAGAGCACGGTCTGGAAGGCATCATCGCCAAGCACCGCGACAGTGCCTATCATTCGGGCCGGCTCGGCGACTGGCTGAAGATCAAATGCATCCAGAGCGAAAGCTTTGTGATTGTCGGATACGAGCCATCCGCTGTGGCACGCGGCGGGATCGGCAGCCTGTTGCTTGCGGCATACCAGGGCGACGCGTTCGTCTATGTCCCGCTGCTGCTGGCAGATCCCTCAGACGATCTCGGCGCCATGCAGTCCTTTGCGGAAAACATCGCCCGCGAACCGCTGAACCCGGTCGACCAATGGCGCGCCATCGAGCGGCTGGTGGCTCTCGGATGGACCGAGGAGTCGATCGCCATGGCGCTGGCACTTCCGAGCCGGCAGATCCGCAAACTCCGGCTTCTGGCCAATATCCTGCCCGCCATGCTCGACCAGATGGCGCGTGGCGATATGCCGAACGAGCAGCAGCTGCGCACGATCGCCGCCGCCGGTCAGGACGAACAGGCCGAGGTCTGGAAGAAGTACAAGCCGAAGAAGCAGGATCCGCAGGTGTCTTGGTGGGAGGTGGCTCGCGCACTGACCACGACCCGGATGCTCGCGAAACATGCAAGTTTCGGCGACGATCTGGCTTTGGCTTATGGCATCACCTGGGTCGAGGACCTGTTTGCACCCGCTGACGAGGACAGCCGCTATACGACAGACGTCGAGGCGTTTCTCGGTGCGCAGCAGGAATGGCTCTCCAACAATCTGCCGAAGCGTGGTTCGGTCATCGAGGCCAATGAATACGGCCAGGCCAAGCTGCCGTCCAAGGCACAACAGGTCTACGGCAAGCCGGGCAAGGGTGACCTGACCGGCTGGTACATCAACGCGCGCGACGGCTCGGTTCAGTCGGTTGCCTATCGCATGCCGGAGGCGAAGAAGCCGAAGTTGGTCAAGGATGCCGATGGTGTCGAGACTGTCGTGGAGGAGGTCGAAGCTCCGAAAGCACGGCCCGATGTGACCCAGAAGGGTCTCGACATGATCGGCGACTTGCGGACGGACGCTCTGCACGAGGCGCTTGCCCGTGCGCCGATCGAGGACGATACGCTGATGGCGCTGCTCATTCTGGCCTTCACCGGCACCAATGTCAGCATTGCCAGCGGCGCATCGGACAATCCCTATGGTCATGCGAAATGCGGCCCGCATGCTGCTAGGCTGATTGGCGAGGACGGCAAGCTGTCCTTCGATCGCGAGACACTGGTGCAGGCTGCGCGCTCGGTCCTGATCGAGGCGCTGTCGCTTCGCCGCAATCGCTCCGACAGCGGACTGGTCGCCCGCATTGCCGGGGACTCCGTCGGCGCTGATCAATTCTTGCCCAATATGGCGACCGAAGACTTCCTCTCCTGCCTGTCACGCACTGCGCTGGAGGCGACCGCGGAAACGGCGGGCGTGCCCGGTCGGATCAAGGTGAAGGCTACCCGCGCGGCTCTGGTCGAGCATTTTGCCGAGGGAAAGCTGGTGCATCCAGCAGCGCTGCTCGCGCCATCCGCTGAGGAGGTGCGATCGTGGGTCGGACGCTACACCAGCGTCGACAGCGGATTGGAGGATGCTGGCGACGTTCCCGATACGATCGAAGATCAGCTCTCAGGTGGTGACATTGTGGACCATTCTGCGGCCGAGGAAGAGGCGGACGAAGGTTTCCGCGAGGCTGCCGAATAGCACCAGGCATCAGGATCTGAACCAACGCCGCTGGCTCACGCTGGCGGCGTTTCTGTTTCGAGCAATCAGAAGGAGTTTGTCATCGCAGAGATCCATGATGACATGGCCACAGAAAAAGCAGTGCATCAGGCTGAACTAAGGGCATTGGACCGGCCGACGATACAAGCAGGAGCGTCGACGCCTTGGGGCACGGCACAGGTCTCGCGACGATATGCCGACGGTATCGTTCTGCATTCGACCGCCGGCCATGGTGGTTTCCATCTCGCCGAGAATGCCAATACCATCGTCCATGCCCTCTATCGTAATGACACCGAGTTTTACGAAGAGGATTGTGAATGGGCGAAGGTTGCCCATGCTTTCCCGGATCTATTCACGACCTATGAACGTCGGTTGGCCGATCGGACGCTTCGCGACTAATTCCCTGATGCCTACGAGCGCGTCACGGGCGCAATACTGAACGGCAGTCAGTCTCACATGCGGGACAGTCAAGAATTCGAGAGTCGCCATCGCAACGACTGGGTGGTGATCGCAGCCCTCAATTCCGATCATCAGCCTGGCTTTGTCGAGTGCATCGCGACGCTGGGCGGGATCCGGGGCGAGACCGGCGAACGACGGTTCCTGGTTCCACGCTCCGACTACGTGATCGGCCGGCATGGCTTCGTCATCGATCCACTGAAGCAAAGGCCATATGACGGTCCGTCCAGCTTCGTGACCTGGGCGGCAAGGCTATGACTGTCGCGTTCACAGACAGCAGGGCTCCCCGAAATCAGGTGATCGACTTCACCGAGCTCTATCGCAGGATCTGGGCACGGCAGCGGGAACGGCATGGCCCACCATCGACCACTGCACGCAGATCAACTGAGCCGGGTGAGAGTGGAAAGCCCGGCCAACGTGAGGTGCGATAAAGCGTTGATCGACGTGCGGAAGACATGGCACGGGGCAACCGGCTTGCAATGGCGTGTGCTTGGCCCCGAGATTTGTCAGTGCCCCCAGTGGGTGACGCGGCGTTCCCATGGTCGGATCGCTATGGCTTTGCATCATGCCGTCGTGGACCAGATCGTCGGCCGGCACAGCACCTCGGTTTTGTTGCGGTCTGACATGGGCGCGTCCCGGTCAAAGGCCGCTGGCGCGCCGCGTTGCGACAGGATCATCGCCTCGTTGCAAGGCAGGCCCGCGTCTGTCGCAGCCCGCAAGTGCAGGCAGCACCATCCGCAAACCATCCTTGCTCCTCCTGGCGATGCCCTGACCTTGGGCCGGGCCGCTGACGCCCATGTCCTTTTGCCCGCACCCGAGGGGCTGAGCCGGACGACAACCGGCACCCCGGGCTTCGCTGAAACATCGCTCATAAAGGATCCGATCATGGCATCGCTCAACCGCTCCACCCAGAAGAACCGTCCCGCCAAATCCCAACGCGCCACCACCCTCGAAATGGTCAGGCACGCCTGCCCTGATACAGCCCAGGCGCTGCGCATCTCCGAAAGCTTCGGCCTTGCCCTCATCGACAGCGACGGGATCCGCGACCTCCACCGCGGCCAGTTGATCGAAAGCGCCGATGCCCTGAAGGAGGGCCTCGTCGAAAAGGCCATGCAGATCCACATGCAACGCATCGTCGGATCCTTCGTCGGCTCAGCCTACGGCGCCGGGCAATTCTACAGCCGCGCGGTTACAGAGGCCCGCGACCTCACCACCAAGCTTTCCAACGATACCAGAGACGAGGACCTCGACGGCCCGGTAGGCTTCGACAGCCGCGCCCAGCGCAAGCGCGAGTTCGCAGCCGACATGGGCCTGCAGGTCCACGTGCTTCGCATGGCAGCCGAAGGTGCGGTCTCCGCCTACGAAGACATCACCGGAGAGACCTGGAAGCCCTATGAGCGCACGGTCGAGCAACCCGCCAACTCTGTGACAGACAAGCTGCGACTGCCCAAATGTCAGCGTTCGAGTAGCCGACTTGCGGGGCTTCGGCCCCGCATTTCTCCAATGCCCGCAACGCCGTTGCGACGTGTTTCGGAAAAGAAAAAAGGGCCGACGGAAAACCGCGGCCCATAAAGTGTGAAGGTCATGGACCTCCAGAGGGGAACAGCTGCTGCGGCGGAACTGGGAGGAGCCGCCATGTGCATCAGCTGAAGTCTGTATGCACGAATTTTCACCACGCTGCACCTAATTTTTGTGCAGTGCAGCTATGCGTTCGTGGCCTGAAGGACCGCAATCCCTATGCCGGCATTTTTCCGATGCGCTATTAAAGTGAACGCTACCAGGTGATCAACGGCGACTTGCGCAACCAATGATCCGTGGTGACTTGATCCAGCACGAAGGTCGCAACGTTTTCGCGCGAGATGGAGCCCCCGCGGAACTGGCTGAAATCCGTGAGCGTCTGGATTGTCTCGTGACGAGGCTTGTTATTGAGAACGGTGGGACGGACGATGGTCCAATCGAGTCCGCTGTCCCTGATGATGGCTTCCTGCCTGTTTTTATCCGCGTAGACCTTTCGCAGGAGCAGAGGGAAGATTAAGTTGTCAGAGAGGAGACCGCCGTGCCCTGCGCTATCGCCAGCGCCCATACCGGTAATGGTGACAAGACGCGAAACGTGTTCCGCCTTCATGGCGCTGACAAGCGCTCGGGTCGCGGTCGAAAGAAGTGTGACCTCGCGAAACGGGCTTGCGGGTGTGCCGAGCGCGCTGATCACGGCATCGCGACCCTTGACGGCCTGGCGCAGCACCGTCTCGTCACGGGCGTCTCCAACGACGATCTTCGCTCCCTTCATGTCTGCGGCCTTTTCCGGCGAGCGCACCAGGAGCGTGACATCGTAGCCGCAGCTGACGGCCTGGCTCACGATATGGGGGCCGGTTGGTCCAGTCGCGCCAAGGACCAGGATCTTCGGTGCGGCGGAGAAATACTTGTCAGTGACGGAAGCGGTCATGGTTTCGGTCCTCTTTAAAGCAGGGCGCCTCTCAAGAGGCCGCCCTGCAGGGTTTGTTATGTGGGATGATCAGAGCCTGCCTTCCGCGAGCAGTTCTCGGGTCCGCTTCAGCGTCGACAGCAGCGCGAACTTGTAGCCCTTTTCACTGTCGAACTGCGTCTGCTCGGCCTGTT
This sequence comes from Pararhizobium qamdonense, assembly GCF_029277445.1. NCBI lineage: Bacteria > Pseudomonadati > Pseudomonadota > Alphaproteobacteria > Hyphomicrobiales > Rhizobiaceae > Pararhizobium > Pararhizobium qamdonense. The sequence goes on from NZ_CP119568.1 coordinate 97,674, forward strand.
CTTCCGAGCCGTTCGGCGGCTTGCCGCGCAGGCCGAGGTAGCAGTAAAACTTCAGTTGCAGTGCGCCTGCTTCGTTCTCGAATAGTTCATTGATAATGGCGCCTTCGCGTGGGCCGGTTGCCTGGAAGAAGGTGATTTTGCTCTGTGGCTCGAGGGTGATGATTTCCCTGATGTCGGAACCGGCAATAGTGGCTTCGCGCACGAAATGGACAGCGCTTTCCTCGACGACGTTGCAGCGGGTGCAAAGGCCGGGCGGGAGAAACAGGCGCGGGTCGCGCGCCTTCAGTTCGAGGTCCTTCCAGACCTGCTCCCGGGTGAGTTTTGTTTCGCCTTCCGGATTTACCGGGTTGCGGTCGAATAGATCATCACGGTTGTCCTTTGAAATGTTGGCGATTGCCTCAGGCAGCGGCCACGGTTTCCGAGGCAAAATCTCGATAAGAGCGGAGCGGACGGCCGAGAAGCGTCGTCAGGCGCTCGACATCGCCGCCTTCAGGCAGCATGCCATCTGTCAGGAAGCGCTCGCCCATGATGCGCATGTCATAGGCCATCCACGGCGGCATGAACTGCTTGAGGTTCTGTTCGAAAGCTGCCGTATCGCCGCCGCCATAGTTGATCTGACGGCCAAGAACATCCGACCAGATAGCAGCGATAGCCGTGCCGGTGAGTGTGTCAGGGCCGACGAGGTTGATGCGATAGGTCGGAAGCGGCTGTGCGGCCCGTTCGCGTCGCAGCAGTTCAATTGCAGCAATCTCCGCGATATCGCGGACGTCGATCATGGCAAGGCCCTTGGTCCCGACGGGCATCGGGTAGACGCCATAGCCGGTGATGACGTCCTTGATCGTCAGATCGTTCTGGATGAAGTATGCCGGACGTAGGATGGTGGCGTTTATGCCCATCTGCTCGATCATCCGTTCGACGCCAAACTTGCCGGCGAAGTGCGGCACGTTCACGTAGACATCAGGGTGAATGACCGACAGGTAGACGATGCGTTCGATGCCAGCCGAGTGGGCGACGTTGAGGGCGATCAAAGCCTGGGTGAACTCGTCTGGTGCGACAGCGTTCAGCAGGAAGAGCGTCGACACACCGTCGAAGGCCGTGCGCAGGGCATCGACGTCGAGAAAGTCACCTTTGACGACGGCAACACCTGCCGGGAAATTGGCCTTGGAAGGGTCGCGGACGAGAGCGCGGACATCAGCGCCGCTATTGACGAGATGCTGGATGACTTGGCCGCCGATATTGCCGGTGGCGCCGGTAACGAGAATGGTCATGGGATTTTCTCCGGGTTGGTTTTGCTTGACACCCGGAATATGGCTGGTTCACTATTAAACCAATAGACCGTTAAAGTAGACAGTTCGTCTCACAGGTGGAACGATCATGGATCTCGTCGCACTTGCCGATTTCAACCTTGTCGCGCGTCACGGCGGTTTCGGCAAAGCGTCGCGGGCGTCTGGGCGCCCAAAGGCGACCTTGTCTCGACGGGTGACCGAACTGGAGGCTGCCCTTCAGCTTCGCCTATTTGAACGTGGCGCGCGCAACCTCAAACTCACCGAGGAAGGACGCGCCCTTCATGAGCGGACAGCCGCTCTGCTGACGGAGCTCGACGAAACGGCGGCCACCATCGCGGCGGGCGGGGACAAGCCGCGCGGCAGGTTACGGATCAGCGCGCCGCTTTTGTTTTCGCAGACAGCCATGGGTCGGATCGCGGCCGGCTTTGCACTGAAATATCCCGACGTGCGGTTGGAAGTCACGACGGAGGACCGGGCTGTCGACATGATCGAGGAAGGCTATGACCTCGTCATCCGGGTCAATCCGGACCCGGACGAAAGTCTGGTCGGCCGAGCCTTTCTGCATGATCGTCTGGTCGTCGTGGCAAGCCCCGACCTTCCCCGCCCAGTGGCCGATCTCCCGGCGCCAGGTGTCGTGCGCGTGGCGGGCGATCGGCAGACCTGGAGCGTCGTGACTTCAGAAGAACCCGCGACGATCGGGATCGAGCCCATCCTCGCACTGTCTTCACTCATCATGGTTCGGGATGCCGTGCGAACGGGCGTCGGCGCTGCTCGTATGCCGATTTCGCTGGTGAGCCACGATCTAGCCGACGGCACTTTGCTGCACTGGGGCGATATCGAGGGCTCCGAGATCGCGCTGTGGGCGCTCTATCCATCGCGTCGATTGCTCAGCGCGCGTGTCTCCGCCTTCCTGGATTTTTTAAAGCAGGCTTTTCCCAACGGAACGCCCGATGAACTAGCGGCCTACATCGGCAGGTGAGGGACCGCCTGTTCCAATTCTGCAATCGCGCTAGCGTTGGCCAGCAGTGTTTATGCGCGAATAAGCGCCGGGCGGCATTCCTACATGCCGACTAAACGCAACGCTGAAGGCGCTTGCCGATCCATAGCCGACGCGTTGCGCAATCTCCGCCGTGGCGACATCCTCGCGGAGCAACTCCTTCGCCAGCGCCATGCGCCAACCGGTCGCGTATTCCATCGGGGCGACGCCAACCTCCCTCCGGAAACGATCGAAGAAGGTCGACCGGGACATGGCGGCATCCCGCGCAAGTGTTTCTACCGTCATGCTGCGACCTGGATCCGCGTGGATCTGGCGTAAGGTCGGTGCCAGCAGAGGATCGGCCATGCCGCGCAGGAGACCGGGTGGGGCCGCAGCGCTTCCCGTTGATCGCAAAGCTTCGATCAACAGCACCTCCAACAACCGGTGAAGCACCATCTCGCGCGCGGAACGGTCGGCTCTCGTTTCGTCATTTATCATCCGGACCAATATCGTCAGCCGCTCTTCGCCTCGAACATGGATGATCTCCGGCAGCAACGAGACGAGAAGAGCTTTGTCATCCGAGCCAAAGGCACAATGGCCAACCATTGCCTTGATTTCGGCGGCGCTTCGGGGTCTCCGAGCCGGAAGACACCCGGGCTGGTCTCAAGGCGCTGGGCAAGCGCTCCGCGCGGCGGAGGTTCCAGGCTGCTCATCGTAAACGAGAAGATTTCCGGAACCAGCACGAAGTCGCCGGCCGTAAGCAAAATTGGCTCACGACCGGCGATCGTCATCCGGCAATGGCCCTCGACTACCGCGCAGTAAAAGGGGCTTCCAAGTTCCGTGCGCTCGACGAGCCACTGACCGCCACCCGTCACCAGCTTTGAGATCGACGGCATTGGCTTGAGCAGGGAAACGACTTCGGCAATTGGATCGCTCATGGTTTCGGACTCATGCTAAAAATTCTCGGACAATCGAATATAGATAGTCCGATGTGTCTGGTCCATCTCTTGGCAAGGTAATTGTCAGGAGACAGAACATGCCAAGGATTCTCATCACCGGTTGCTCGTCCGGTTTCGGTCTCGCCATCGCGCAGACATTTGTGAGCGCAGGATGGGACGTGGTCGCGACCATGCGTACTCCGCAGACCGATCTGATGCCCCATAGCGAAAAACTTAAGATACTGGCGCTGGACGTGACCAGCGCCGACAGCATCACGAAGGCGGTCGAAGCGGCCGGGCCGATCGATGCTCTTGTCAACAATGCCGGCGTCGGCATGCTCAATGTACTAGAAGGCGCCGAGATGCCGAAAATCCGCGAACTGTTCGAAACGAACGTGTTCGGCGCGATGGCGATGACCAAAGCCGTTCTTCCGCAGATGCGTATCCGTCGGTCGGGCGTTATCGTGAACGTCAGCTCCAGCGTCACCATCAAGCCGCTGGCCGCACTCTCTGTCTACAGTGCCAGCAAGGCAGCGCTGAACGCTTTCACGGAAAGTCTCGCTCTGGAGACCGCTCTGTTCGGCGTGCGTGCGAAGCTTGTTCTGCCGGGTTCGGCGCCGACGACCGGGTTCGGCAAAAATGCCGTCGCACGTATGGGAATGGATATTCCCGAGCCATACAGCGCATTCGTCCACGACTACCTGACAACACTGCGTTCCGGCACAGAATTCACGACGCCGGATGATGTCGCAGACGCCGTCTGGCGCGCCGTGACGGAACCGGATGCACCGATGAAAACGCCCGCCGGCGCCGATGCGAAAACCTGGTTCCGCGAGGCAGGCCACTCGCTGGCCTGAAGACGACCACCCCAAAATCAATGTTTAAGGACCCGAACGTGAACAACCTGATCGATCTCGCCAAACATATTCCCACGCCTGAGGCGACGCTCACTGTGGCCTATACCCCAATCCGTTTGCCGATGGTCGGCCGCCAACCGCTGGAACTGCGTCTGACCGCGCCCGCGACCGGCGGCAACCTTCCCATCGTGCTGCTGTCGCATGGGTTCGGCCCCTCCAACTACATCCCGTCAAAAGACGGTTACGCTCCGCTGGCCCAGTTCTGGGCGGAACGGGGTTTCGCGGTTATCCAGCCGACGCATGCGAGTTCGCTCGTCGGTGGCTTGCCTTCGGATTCCCCCGGCGCGCCGTTCTTCTGGCGCGAGCGCGTCGAGGAGATAAAGGCGATCCTCAACCAACTACCCGAGGTTGAACGGCAGGCGCCCGCCGTTGCGGGCCGGATGGATCATTCGCGCATCGGCGCGGCCGGCCATTCTTTCGGTGGGCACACCGTCGGGCTCCTGCTAGGCGCGCAGCTGAATGGTGAGGATTTCTCCGATCCGCGTATCTCAGCAGGCATTCTACTGACGACTCCGGGGCGAGGCGGCAAGGATATGACCGAGGAGAAAGCTGCCCGGTTTCCGTTCTTCGACGTTGATTTTTCGCCGCTGACGACCCGCAGCCTTGTCGTCTGCGGTGATACGGACAATCCGCATTTCACAACGCGCGGCCCTGAATGGCATGCGGATGCGTTTCACGATGCGCCGGGCGCAGAGGCCCTGTTGACGATGCACGGCGTCGGACACGGGCTTGGCGGGATCGCCGGATTTGACGCAAAGGAAACAGAAATCGAGGCGCCCGATGTGCTGGAAGCAACAAAACGTCTGACGCTCGCTTGGCTTCAGACGGTGCTAAGAGCGGATGTAGGTGCATGGCCCGGCGCATGCCTTGCGCTCGAGGGTGAAGCCGCGCCGCTTGCGGATGTCACACAAGGCCAGAACTAAAATTGGTAAAGTCGATTTGCGGCCAGGTTGCTCCTCGCGATCTGGCCGTTGGTGGCTTAAAGGAACCGGTTGCACGGCGGAAAACTTCGAGCGGCTTGAAGCCCTTGGATTGGTCCAGGGTGTGGTCTGTCTGAAGCTGGGAGTGGGGAGTGAGCACGTCTCAATCTTGTCACCCGTCCAGGCATGGCACCACAACCACCAGCGCGAAGAAGCAATGCAGCGTTCCCGGGAACCTCCCAAATCCAGTCGTTGGCTTTGACCAAGTGTTTGGGGCTTGTGGGCGCTATGCATCCATTCCCATTGGTCGCCACCCGATGATGCCAATGTGTATCCCTTGATCCGCCAGCTGGCACGTCCACTGCGGTCTCGATGGGGCATGTCTGACCAAAGACCGCCTCGAGGTGCTCGGCTCGATCGGCATCCGCAACGGCCGGCTCGTTTTCTTCCCCTGACTGCAAGCAGCCATTCCTCGCGAGGCAAGAAAGCCTCTCCTATGGCCGTCCTCCACTCCGTTTCGGCCTTTCAGGTGCGGGCCCATCGTCCCCGGTCCTATCGACTGCCATCGAGATCCTATGAGTAATGGCGGCGATCTGTTTTGATCTGGTTGACGTCAATGCCGTTGCAGAAAGGAGCAGGACGATGTCGCAGGATGGTGTTTATGCAGCAGGAACTCCCCAAAGAGAGCTCGGGGCGATTTTCACCTCGATCGAATTGAGCAAAAAGACGTGGCTACTGACCTCGATGTCACCCGGCGCCGGTGAGAAGATGTCTCGTCACATTATTGCCGGTGGCGATATCACCGGCCTTTTTGCCCAACTCACTATGTTGCGGCGAAGGGCGTACGACCGAACCGGCTCCGATTATCCGTTCGTCATTATACAGGAGGCCGGCCTCGATGGATTCTGGGTCCACCGCGCGCTGACGGCAGAGGGCTACGAGAGCCATGTCGTTGACGCGGCCTCCATTGCAACATCACGACGCAAGCGGCGGGTGAAGACCGATAGATTAGACGGCGAGAGTTTGATCCGAGCGTTGCTCGCCTTCAAGCGGGGAGAGCCGCGGGTCTGCTCGATGTTGCGCGTGCCGACCCCGGATGAAGAAGATCGCCGTCGCATCGTCCGGGAGCGGAAAGTTCTGATGGAAGAGCGTATTCGACACAGCAACCGTATCAAGGGTCTGCTCTTCTCGCAGGGGATCACTGGCTACGATCCCCTGCGACGTGATCGCCGCGAACAGTTGGAGACGCTTCGTACGGGCGATGGGCGAGCTTTGCCGCTACACATGAAACGGCAGGTCTTGCGCGAGATGACCCGCATGGACCTGCTGATCGACCAGATCAAGGAGGTTGAGGCAGAACGTGACGACATGCTTGCGGAGGAACGGCAGTCGGCTCGCGAAGTGGTATTGCTGTCGAAGGTCGTGGGTATCGGGCCAGAGTTTGCTGCAGTCCTTTGGGGTGAGGGCTTGTTTCGACGGTTCGACAATCGGCGGCAAGTCGCCGCCTACGCGGGGCTTGCGCCAACGCCTTGGCAGAGCGGATCGATTGACCGGGAGCAGGGCATTGGCAAGTCCGGGAACCCTCGGCTTAGATCGACCCTGTTGGAGATGGCCTGGCTTTGGTTGAGGCATCAGCCCGCCTCAACGCTCAGCCGTTGGTTCAATGAACGAGTCGCGCAAAATGGCGGCCGCTTCAAGAAGGTGATGATCACGGCACTGGCGCGCAAGCTGGTTGTGGCGTTGTGGAAATATGCCAGCGCGGGCGTCGTGATCGAGGGCGCGGTGGTCAGACCGTGACCGTTTAAGCGCATACCAGTTCGGCACAGGCCTGATCAGCCTCGCCGGAACCAGGTGGACGACCGCATCGCGGCTTGGCTTCAAATGCCGTCATCGAGAATGGTCTCGTCCTCCTGAGCCCTAGCCGCCGTAGGCGGGATTGTGGTGCGGCCGTTGAAACGGCGACCGGATATGAGGTTGATACGTGCAGGGCGCGCGGATCAAGAAACGGGCTCAGACCGAAGGTTCTAAAGGCGAATTCGATGCGCCACCAGTGCCGGTCCATGGTTGGAAGATCGTTGTCCAGCATCGTTCTCGTGAGAGACCGGTGTCCGGAGCGGCCCCTTGCGACCTCTCTTCAGGCTGGTCTGACGCCAATCTGTCCTGATCCTGCAACGGCTTCGCCGAACTTCTTCCCCTGCGTCGTCGCCGCATTCCTCGCGAGGCAACAAGTCCGGCTTTCGCCGTCCTACGCTTAGCGCTGCGGCCCTTGGGATGCAGTCGGCCTGATTGGCGTCTTACGACCGCTATCGAGGCCGCAAGGGGCGGCTTCGGCAAACTCAGTCAGGAGAATGACAATGGCTACCATCGGAACCTTCCAACAATCGGGCAACGACTTCAGCGGCGAGATCGTCACTCTTTCCCTCCAGACCAAAAACGTCCGCATCGTTTCCGATACGCGCTCCAGCGGCGAAAACGCTCCCAGCCACCGCGTCTTCGTCGGCCGGATCGAAATCGGAGCCGCCTGGTCCAAGCAGTCCAACGAGGGCCGCAACTACCTCGGTCTCAAACTCGACGACCCGAGCTTCACGGCTCCGCTCTACGCAAATCTGGTCGAAGACGAAGATGGCAAGGCCTTCAGCCTCATCTGGTCGCGGCCGAACCGCCGGTCCGGCGACTAACCCCTCCCAACGTGACGCCCTACACCTGCGGGGCGTCACGAAAACCAGCCACTCACAGCTCGAAACCGTAGCTTGACGAGTGGCTCCTCATATGAGGCCGCGATGGACGCGGCCCGAACAACCGAAAAGGATTACGACAATGGCAACCATCGGCTCTTTCACCGCTTCCGGCAACGGCTTCTCCGGCACCATCAAGACCCTCAACCTCAACGTCAAGGCAACCATCCGCGCCGTCGAGCGCACTTCCGAAAAGGGCCCGGACTACCGCATCCTCGCCGGGGCTACGGTCGAATTCGGCGCAGCCTGGAAGAAGACCTCGAACGAAGGCCGTGACTACCTCTCGGTCAAGCTCGACGATCCGAGCTTCCCGGCCCCGATCTACGCGACGCTAATCGAGGTCGAAGGTGAAGAAGGCCTCTCCCTCATCTGGTCCCGGTCGAACCGGGACTGATACTGGATGCCCCGCCGTAAGGCGGGGCTCTCCACGTCAAGGATCACTTGTTCAGTGCATCCTTGAGCGCCTTGGCAGGCGCAAAGGTCAGCTTCTTCGAAGCCGCAACCGTCATCTTCTCTCCGGTCGCAGGATTGCGACCCTCGCGCTCAGGCGAAGCTTTCACCTTAAATTTGCCGAAGCCAGGGATCGACGTTTCAGCGTCGGAGCCTGCAGCATCGGCGATGGCCTGGAACACGGCCTCGACAATGCCCTTGGACTGAACCTTCGTCAGGCCGTTGTCGGCTGCAATCTTGTCGGCGATTTCATTGGTGGTGGTCATGGAATTCCTCGCATCTTGTTGTCAAAGATAAAATCCGTGTCAGCTTATGACCGGATTGTCATCGGCGACGATGGAGACGAGGATCAGATCCGTGGGATGTCCACAGGTCGTTTTGGCCGATAACCCCGTTTGCGCTTCTCACAAAGGACGTCGAGGAACAGGTTGATGGCCTGGCTCTCGTTGTCAAACAGATGCACCATCTGCTGTCCGCGCGTTCCAATCCGCCCCCAGGCACGTATAAGCGACATCTCGCCGAACAATGTCGGCTGAACGGCGAGCGCGTAGAACCGCGCCATGTTCGTTTCCGGCGCGATACGCTCGATATAGAGGTGGTAGGGCTGCGTGATCATGACGGCAGATTCGCGCGTTCAAAGACTGCCGTCCAATGAGAGTTTTGAATCGGATGGGCCTTATCGATTCATAACATTGATCCCCGACGCCCGGATCACTCGCACCAGCCCCGGCGTGATACCTGCCACTTCCGGGCCAGTCCCTCGGCAACGAGCATATCCCCGACCGATCGCCGATCTCGGTAGACGATCCTGAACTTGCGACCGAAGCGATCTTCATCCCTGGCGGTCGTCTTGAACAAGAGCGGACCGGAATTCAGGGTGTCGAGCAAACGTTGTTTCGCCGCAAGGCCACGCTTGCGTTCGCTCTCGCATCTTGGCGGGCTGAGCTCCGGCGTGTCGATGTCGGCGATCCTGATCTTTTCACCTCGAAACCAGAACGTATCACCGTCCACCACGCAGGTGATCCTATGGCCGCCATCGCACAGAGAGAAGGCTTCGCTCGCTCTTTTCGGCTGTTGGGCTGACACCGCGGATGCGAGGAGGCAGACTGCTATGGTCGATAGGGTGGCAACGGCCGTGGAAATTTTCAATCTATTGTCTCCTCGATTCCCGTGGAGCGGCCTGTCCCATTTGCATTCGACCCTTTTATGGCTTGCCTGTGAAACCGGTTCTCCCCGACGGAAGCGCTCATATCCTTGCGCCTGAACCAGATGGCGCGACCGCAGCGTAGCGGCGCATTGCCAGCGGTGAAGACGATCTGCTCGTCGCCGCGCATGCGCATCACTTCATGCGGGAGGATCAGCGGACGGCGGGTCAATTGTTTCGATCGTGAGCGCGACGATCCTTTCATTCCGGAAGAGCGGTTTGTCTGGTCGATCTCGACCGTGGTGTCGCCGCAGCGCTTGGATATGTACTCTGCGGACTCCGGATCGTTGATCGCCGCGAACGAAATCCACGATGCAGACTCGAACCATTTCGAGCTGGCATCGCGACCGCCATAGGCTTCGCGCATCTGGCCGAGTGACTGGAAGATCAGTGCCAGGCTGATGCCATATTTGCGTCCGGCGTCACGGGCGGTTTCCAGGACGCGCAGATAGCCGAGGCGGGCTACCTCATCGAGCAGAAACAGGGTGCGACCTGCAACCTCGCCATTGCGATTATAGATCGCATTGAGGAAGGAGCCGATGACGACCCTTGCCAGCCCCGGGTGCGATTCCAGAACCTTCAGGTCAAGGGCGATGAAGATGTCCGTGCCGCCGGTCGCCAGCTCGTCGGTCGAGAAGCTGTCGCCTGAAACGAGGGCGGCATAGTTCGTATAGGAGAGCCAGTGCGTTTCCTTGACCGCATTGGCGTAAACACCGCTGAATGTTTCCGGCGTCATGTTGACGAATACGGCGACGTTCTCGCGCACGAAGGTGGATTGCGACTGCTCGTAAATCCGCGTTAACCGCTCCCGCAGTTTCGGTTCGGGCTCGGATAGATTGGCGCGGACACGGCGCAGCGTCTGGTCCCTGGCGTCCGTGTGTCCGGACAGGCAGACATCGGCGATCAGCGCCGTCAGCAGCTACATGGCGGACGCGCGGAAGAAGTCGTCGCGTGCGGAAGCTGCTCGGGCATTGTCGGTCATGATCCAGGTCGCGACTGCGACGATGTCCTCTTCCTTCGTGCTGCCGTGTCGCCCGATCCAGTCGAGCGCGTTGAAACCGACGCCTGACGCCTAGGGATCGAGAATGATCACCTTCCGGCCAGTCTTGCGGCGATGCTCCGATACCATCGGCGCCACTTCGCTCGACGGATCGAGGACGACAAGGCCGCACCCCACTTGAGCGCGGTCGGGACCGTTACCGACGTCGTCTTGAAGCCACCGGAGCCGGCGAAGACAATGCCATGGGACGAGCCGAACGAGCCGTCGAAGCATAGGAGCGGGCTCTTGCCCCCCGCTCCCCAGGTCGACGGATCGTCAGCGCGGAACGACACGGCCGCAACGCTGTCGCGATCGACGCGATATCGTTCGCCTAGGACGATGCCGCCGGGATCGGGAAAAAGTTTTGCAGCCTCCTGCACCGTCATCCAGTCGGCCTCGCCATGCACCGCTCGCTTTCCCCCAATCCGCCGTGGTGCGGCTTGGGCAAAAGCTGCGTTTCCCTTCGTCGTGACGCGCAGTGCGAAGACGCCGGCGAGGAATGCTGTCAATGCGCCAAGCATCGTTGCGGGGTCCGCATATCCGAGCACGGATTGACCTTTCGGGATGTCGCCAGCCATCCCGGCCAGGCGAACCCCCTCGCGCAGGCGAGCGATGAGGATTGCCACTCCATTTCCGCTAACGACCCCCCATCCTGCAGCCTTGATACCCGCTGCGCCATTTGCCGCGAACAGAAAGATCGTGCCGATTGCAGCCGCAGTGGCATAGGGCAACGCAAGGCCGATCCGCCCGAGCATCAGCTTGGCCTGCGCGGTCTTGCCGAGCGCGGCCAGCAAGTGTTCGATCCCCGGCATGAACACCACGACGACGATCATCGTCGCCGCCGGGATGACGGCGAGGAACAGTTTACTCACTGTCACGACCGAACACCTCCGCGCCTATCACTGTCAGGCGCGATTGCTCCGTATCGTTGCCCTTGAGGCGACGACTGGCATCGATCAGCAGGCCGAGCAGTAGTGCCCGCTTCTCGTAACGCAGTCCTGCCTTGACGATGAGGCCACCGAGTTCGATTTTTTCGCGGGTGTCTTTCTTTCGGGCGTCAGCCGTCATTGTGCGGGCCATGCGTTCAAGCCTCACCAGGCCTGCCCGCAGGCGCGCCAGTTTCGATCGTCGTGACCGTCTCGCCTGCGGTCCTGCCGTCGCCGACATTTCTCTTCCCGGTCGCACTTCCTTTGCCTCCGCGAAACCGCCTGGTGATCTCCTCGAACGCAGCCTGTAACTCGTTTTCCTCGATCTCGATCTCACCGAGGCCGGCCTTCAACGCGATCCGGCCGATGCGCTCGGCCTCGCGTGTTTCCGCTTGTCTCAGCTGATCCTGCAATCTGGCGATTTCTTCCCTGATCTTCGATGATGGTTTCTTCATTCCGGTCGCATCTCCCCTGGAAATCTTGGCGGCTCTGTTCCGTTGCAAGATTTCCCCAAAAGCACATCCGAAGGAATGTGCAGATCTGCACGTCGGCAAAGCCGACACTTTGGAGGATGATCCCGCCGTTCCGAAGGAGCGGATCCAAGTGCGCAATTATACGTCGCTGACGCGACGCCCTGCGTAGGGGCCTAAAGAGGGGCCGACCATGGTCCGACCGCTCCCGACGATGAAGTTCAAACCGGGAGCTTTACCGCCGTGGCCATCGCGCACTTCTCAGCCAGCATCGTCAGCCGCGGCGGCGGCCGCAGTGTGGTGCTGTCTGCTGCCTACCGGCACTGCGCCAAGATGGAATATGAGCGCGAGGCCCGTACCATCGACTACACCCGTAAAGAGGGGCTGCTGCATGAGGAATTCGTCTTGCCTGCCGATGCCCCGAAATGGGTGCGCGCGATGATTGCCGACCGCTCTGTTGCCGGAGCTTCGGAAGCCTTCTGGAACAAGGTCGAAGCCTTCGAAAAGCGTTCTGATGCGCAGCTCGCTCGCGACCTGACCATTGCGCTTCCATTGGAGCTGTCTACCGAGCAGAACATCGCACTGGTGAGGGACTTCGTCGAGAAACACGTCCTCGCCAAGGGTATGGTGGCCGACTGGGTCTACCACGACAATCCCGGCAATCCGCATATCCATCTGATGACCACATTGCGTCCGCTGACCGAGGACGGGTTCGGATCGAAGAAGGTCGCGGTCGTTGGCGAGGATGGCCAGCTGGTCCGCACGAAGTCCGGGAAAATCCTCTATGACCTCTGGGCCGGATCGACCGACGACTTCAACGTCCTGCGCGATGGATGGTTCGAGCGGCTGAACCATCATCTGGCGCTCGGCGGGATCGATCTCAAGATCGACGGCCGTTCCTACGAGAAGCAGGGCATCGAACTCGAGCCGACCATCCATCTTGGCGTTGGCGCCAAGGCGATCGAGCGAAAGGCGCAGGAGCAGGGCGTCCGGCCAGAGCTTGAGCGCATTGAATTGAACGAAGAGCGGCGGTCGGAAAACGTGCGTCGTATCCTGCGCAATCCAGCCATCGTGCTCGACCTGATCACGCGAGAGAAGAGCGTCTTCAATGAACGCGATGTCGCAAAGGTTTTGCATCGCTATGTCGATGACCCGACTGTTTTCCAGAAACTGATGTTACGCATCATCCTGAATCCCGAGGTACTTCGGCTGCAGCGTGACACGATCGCGTTCGCGACCGGAGAAAAGGTGCCGGCCCGTTATTCGACCCGTGCGATGATCCGGCTGGAAGCGACGATGGTGCGGCAGGCAATCTGGCTGTCGAACCGGGACGGTCATCCAGTCTCTGAAGCAGCTCTGGCCGCAACGTTCCGGCGGCATGAGCGGTTGTCGGACGAGCAGAAAACTGCGATCGAGCGGATCGCCGGTCCCGCCCGGATCGCAGCTGTGGTTGGACGCGCCGGCGCTGGCAAAACCACGATGATGAAAGCTGCCCGCGAGGCATGGGAACTGGCCGGATATCGTGTGGTCGGCGGAGCACTTGCCGGCAAGGCGGCGGAGGGCCTGGAAAAGGAAGCTGGGATACAGAGCCGGACGCTTGCGTCTTGGGAACTGCGCTGGAACCGTGGTCGTGACGTTCTCGATGACAAAACCGTCTTTGTCCTGGACGAGGCCGGCATGGTCGCCTCAAAACAGATGGCCGGCTTTGTCGATGCCGTCGTCAGGGCAGGTGCCAAGATCGTTCTGGCCGGCGATCCCGAACAGCTCCAGCCGATCGAGGCGGGGGCTGCCTTCCGCGCCATCGTTGACCGCATAGGTTATGCCGAACTCGAGACAATCTATCGCCAGCGCGAGGACTGGATGCGCAGGGCGTCACTCGATCTGGCGCGAGGCAACGTGGAAAAGGCGCTGACCGCCTATGATGCCAATGTCAGGATCACGGTAACGCGCCTGAAGGCCGAAGCGGTCGAGCGGCTCATCGGTGACTGGAACCACGATTACGATCAGACGAAGACAACATTGATCCTCGCGCATCTGCGCCGTGACGTGCGCATGCTGAACATTATGGCCCGCGAAAAATTCGTTGAACGCGGCATTGTCGGTGAGGGCCATGTCTTCAAAACGGCTGACGGCATTCGCCAGTTCGACGCGGGCGACCAGATCGTCTTCCTGAAGAACGAAGGGTCGCTCGGCGTCAAGAACGGCATGATCGCTCATGTCGTTGAGGCTGCACCAAACAGGATCGTTGCTGTTATCGGAGAGGGTGATCAGCGCCGCCAGGTCATCGTCGAGCAACGCTTCTACAGCAATCTTGATCATGGCTACGCCACCACGATCCATAAATCGCAAGGCGCTACTGTCGACCGCGTGAAGGTGCTGGCAAGCCTGTCGCTCGATCGGCATCTGACCTACGTGGCGATGACCCGCCACCGCGAAGATTTGCAGCTTTATTACGGCCGCCGGTCATTCGCCTTCAACGGCGGGCTCAGCAAAGTTCTTTCCCGAAAAAATGCCAAGGAGACCACGCTCGATTATGAGCGCGGAAGGCTTTACCGCGAGGCGCTGCGGTACGCAGAAAACCGTGGCCTCAACATCCTCCAGGTGGCGCGGACGCTGCTACGCGACCAACTCGACTGGACGCTGCGCCAGAAGACGAAACTGGTCGATCTCGGCCAGCGCCTTGCAAACTTTGCAGAGCGTCTCGGTCTGCACCATCCCCCGAAAACCCAAACGATAAAGGAGGCCGCGCCCATGGTCGCAGGCATCAAGACATTCCCCGGTTCCGTTGCCGACACAGCATGGAACAAGCTGGACACCGATCCAGCCCTCAAGAAACAATGGGAAGAGGTCTCGGCCCGCTTTTCTTACGTCTTTGCCGATCCCGAAACCGCTTTCCGGGCGATGAACTTCGATGCGGTTCTGGTGGATAAGGAAACGGCCAAACTGGCGCTTCAGACGCTGACGACCGCCCCGGCGTCGATCGGACCGCTCAGGGGCAAGACAGGCGTTCTTGCTAGCAGGACAGAGCGCGAGGACCGTCGCGTTGCAGACCTCAATGTTCCGGCCCTGAAGCGCGATCTTGAGCAGTATCTGAGGATGCGCGAGACCGCCGTGCAGCGGCTGCAGGCGGATGAACAGGTTTTGCGTCAGCGCGTGTCGGTCGACATCCCGGCATTGTCGCCGGCAGCACATCTGGTGCTGGAGCGCGTGCGTGATGCAATCGACCGCAACGATCTGCCGGCTGCCATGGCATATGCACTGAGCAATCGGGAAACCAAGCTGGAAATTGACGGGTTCAACCAAGCCGTCACCGAACGCTTCGGCGAACGTACCATGCTCACCAATGCCGCGCGCGAACCCTCCGGAAAGCTCTTCGACAAACTCTCCGAAGGGATGCAGCCCGAGCAGAAGGAGCGTCTGAAGGAAGCTTGGCCGATCATGCGTACGTCGCAGCAACTCGCCGCTCACGAGCGCACCGTCCAGACCCTGCGGCAAGCCGAGGATTTGCGTCTCTCCCAGCGCCAGACGCCGGTGATGAAACAATGAGTCGGCGCCTTCTCCTGTTCCTGGCCGGTGCGGGCGGGGTGATCGCCGCACTAGTGGCAGTCGGCTATATGGGCGGCTTTCGGTTGAACCTGACGCCGAGCGAGCCGCTTGGACTCTGGCGTATCGTGACCCTCCAGCGTCCGGTCGAAGCCGGCGATCTCGTGTTCATCTGCCCACCGGCAACCGCTTCATTCGAGGAAGCACGGCGCCGCGGCTATGTCAGGCGCGGCCTCTGCCCGGGTGGCTATGCGCCGCTGATCAAGACAGTGGCGGCGCTTCCCGGACAGCATGTGGAAATAGGCGCGAATGTCACTGTCGACGGTAGGCCTCTCGCCTCATCGATCGTTCGCGCGAGCGATGGCGAGGGCAGGGCGATCACACCGTTCAAAACCGGCATCGTGCCACTGAGATATCTGTTTCTTCACTCATCCTTTGCGAGCTCCTATGATAGTCGGTATTTCGGGCCGGTTCCGGACACGGGCCTTCTCGGCCTGGCGCGGCCGGTCCTCACATTCGATCCATAACTGGCGGCGATCCTGCCTGCTCATCGCGGTATCTGTCACTTGCGGCTGGACTGCCTGGAGCGGCCATGTCTTGACCCTTCCGGTTGCTGTGTTGTTTCCGGCGCTCTGGGTGTTGTCGCCGTCCAGACTGACCGCGTTGCTCGTCTCGGCCGGATATTTTCTGGCTGCCTCGCGTGGGCTGCCGCAGGGCGTCGCCAACTTCTATGCCGCCGATCTCTGGCCTGGGCTTCTGCTCTGGGCAACAGCTTCTCTCTCCTTTGCCGGCACTGCCGGAAAGCTACAGGTCAGAGGAATTGACCGGTGGCCCACAGCATCTTCGTTACATTGAGGCCAGCATCGAGATGCACGCGCAGATGAGCGCAGTGAGTACCCTGATCAGCATGCTCGGCTACATCCCGACCGTTAACTAATCCGGATTCATGGCCATACATGGTGAGCAACTCGGCCACCGGCGCTCTCACATCAGTTTTCTGCGAATTGCCAGCGCCGTAAGATGGGCCTTGCTCCGGACATCGAAGCGCTTCATCGCCTCGCGAAGCTTGACGCGGACGCTGTTGTATTTGACGCCCTCCACATCAGCAATCTCCTCCATCGTCATGCCGACGGCGATCCATCTTAGATAGGTCGCCTCTTTAGGATCGAGCCAGGTGGCATCTTCCACGGTAGGAGTGGTTTGAAGGAACGAGATGCAGGCAGGGAGCTGTCCGACGGCAGCGGCGGCCGCGACCGCGTCGATCTCACGGTCGAGATCGATTGCTTGCCTTTCCGACGCTAGAGTGAACATCGACATCGAGCCGTTGGCAGTCTTGATCGGAACGGTTATCCCGGAGCGGATGCCGAAATCGGCAGCATGCGCATAGAAGGCGCGCTCTTCCTTCGATTGCCTTGCGCGATCGTGTTCGCTGGACCACGCAAAAACTTGCTTTCTGGATTTCGCGCGCTTGACGACCGGATCGAGCTTATCGAAGTTCGTCTCGAAATACGTCGACCGCCACTCGCGATGATAATTGGTGACTGCAATGCTGTGCTTGTGCTGGATGTGCAGATAGGCGTAGCCGGTGAAGCCAAAGTGGTGGGTGAGGTCGGAAAGGCCCTGCGTGAGGATGCTTTCGTCGCCCTGTATCGCCGCAAGATCGGTCAGCTTGTCCAGCCAATGCTGCATTTTTCACTCCGATTTGGTCGTCAGGTGGAACAGATCACTAGAGCCCCTCGACGTTTACAATTATATGCGCTCAAAAATCAACCCAAGATTGCATAATAGTGCATGTGGAACTAGAATAAAAGCCACTTTATGAGTTTGTGAAAACCCTCGGCGACGCGAGCCTTCGCCCCCGGCGGACTTCGCTCACCGCGGAGTGAATGCGTTGGAACAACTCGCGACAGGACCTACCGAACCTGCAACTGCCAGTCTCGCCTGATCGAGCGGGGACGGGTTGGAGATGTCTTTGTGACTCAGAGCGAGCGCAATGTCGATCTGATCGGACAGAACCCCTTCTGTGTAATACATATGCCCGGTCTCGCAGCTGGTTGAGATCGAAAGTGGCTTTACAATCATATGCAGACGCTCGTGCTCATCGCCAGGAACACGGCAATCGCTTCCCTGGTCGACGGAAGCATCCCTGTACAGAATTGATCCTGACGCCGGCGGCGGAATATCTCAATTTTCGCCGCCACCAGCCTCTCGGCGTCAGTCAATCGAGCGTCAGCGCCAGGAATCAAGTGCTGGAAAAGGAGCGCGTATTCCGCTAGGGCGGCAGCGATGTGGGTTTTGCATGTGCCGGGCCAACCAACCAGACAATCGCGCTTGCCAGGATAGCGCGCAGGTCTGTTCCATTGAACCCGCTGTAATTTTTCCTCACGACGTTCTGGAACAGCTAATCGACTCTGCCAACCGCTTCATCATTTTTGGAGAAGAACTACGGGAGCAATCAGGCTATTAGCACAGCGCCGCCGGCGCCGCAGGTCAACATCAGCTATAGATCATAGTGCTTTGCCTTGGCACAATGTGGTAGGTCCGCCAGCTAGCCAAGCGAATAGCAAGCCTGGAGCGACTAGTTCCTGAGCCTGCGAAGTACCCCCTGCGAAGCGGCGAAACTTGCCCTCCTTGTCCTCGAACCATGCGTCCAACGCACAGTACGGGATCGCGCGGTTGGTGTTTCAGTTCCATAAACAGCGTGTGCCTAAGTAATGATGTCCTCATCAGACAGATCACCCTGGCTGGGGGTGCAAAGGTCCGTTTGATGCAGCTTCGTGGATCGTTGGTGCGCACACTACCATAGTCTCCCGCTTCTGAGTTGTCGTTGATGATCGCTGGATGCTTTGGCGCCTGCATCTTGGCTCGCACCATATCACCGAAGCTCAGCCGGGGGTCTTTGATGCCGGACCAGCGAGCGGGCAATATCGATGATATCGTCCCGCGAGGCCGTTGGATCTTTCATATTCCAGGCAACCCCCATGCCAATCTTGAAATCCACCCCCCTCACCTTTCGAAGCTCGAAATTGCGGTTGGGGAAATCTCTCGTCCATTGCGGTGCAAAGCCAATGCCAAGGCCTGCTGATACCAACGAGATCAGCGCGAAGGTGTCGTCGCAGCTATAGGCGATATTGCGGGCCAGATCGTGCTCGGCAAACATCTCGGCAAAGTACCGCTCTGTATAGGAGAGGTTCTGGCGCGAAAACGAGATGATCTTTTGATCGCGTAGGTCTTCGATGTCGATCTCTGCCAGATTGGCAAGACGGCTTTCCTTGGCCACAGCGAGCAGATATTCATCATTCGCCATGGAGAAGAACCGCAGGCTTCCGATGTTCTCCACGGGCCGGATGAAGCCAAGGTTGATCTGGCCGGATTCCAGGCTGCGGATGATATCGCTGGTCGAGCCGCTCTGGATCTGCAGCTGGATGTCGGGATATTTACGAGCGATCTTCGACAGAAAGGTTGGAAGCACGCCGATGGTGGCTGGATAGATCGTGCCGATCCGGATCTTGCGCACGGTCTTGCCGGCAGCCGAACGCGTCGCTTGCGCACTCATATCGATATCGCTCAAAATCCGCACACTGCGGTTATAGAATGTCTCGCCGGCAACCGTAAGCTCTACCCGCCGTGTCGAACGGACAAACAGCTGCACGCCCAGCTCCCGCTCCAGCGCCTGGATCTGCGTCGACAGGGCCGGCTGGGCGATATGCACCCGTGCTGCCGCCCTGCCGAAATGCAACTCCTCGGCAACAGCGACGAAGTAGGTGAGTTGGCGCAGTTCCATTTATCCTACATATTGTTGGTTTTGATACCAACATATCGTACATGGACCCGTGTGGTTTGTCATGAACAAATTGTGGGGATGGAGCCATTTGCTAGAAACTTACGCTCACGCGCCGCGAAACTCGGTATTTCGAATGCCGAGGTGGCTCGCCGTGCCGACCTGAGCGATCGCCGCTATGGCAATTACGTCAGTGGACGGCGGGAGCCGGACCTAGCGACGTTAATTCGTATTTCAAGAGTTTTGGGTGTCAGCGTGGACGAACTGGTAGGTTCGACAGTCGAAAAACGGACTGAAAGCAAGGAGCATCTACTTCAAGAACGCATCGAGGCTGCACTGCGAACTCTTGACCATGACGATCTTCAGAGACTTGCCATCATGGTCGAAGCACTTGCGGTTGCTCGCACCCCCCCATGAACGGCTCACGCCCGCGGCGACTCGGAAATTTGCTCGCCTTGATAGGAACGATCAACAGTTTCAGTTGGATTTCAGTAGTTTCAGCTACTTAGGTAACTCCGGGCGAGAGTATCCGTAGCGAGCAACGGAGGCGGACTGTGTAACGTACATCCACATTGGTTGCGGATGACATTCAAATAGCTGCGCACAGCATCAATCGCTTTGGCGCAACTTAGCGAGGGCATCATCTGAGAGTTAGCGCCCCATAATGAACAAGCACCGTTGCCTACCTTTTTGATCCATTCTTGCAGTGAGCGCACCAAATTCCTTTGCTTTGGGACTGGAGGGCGGGTTTGCCACAGCGAAGTCGCTCGGGGAAGATAGGAGAATAGTTTGCGCATCACCTGCGTACCTAGAAAAAAATGGCACACCAATGCATCCGGATGACTTCGCCAAACACGACTGCATCACGATGCGTTTTGTACAATATCTTGATCGTGAGTGGCCCTCTGTCGTAGACGGCGCCGTGCGAAACGTTGCAGTAAAAGGCCGTCGGGTTGCCAATGGGGGGGGAACCCTTAGTTTTGAAGCATAGGTGAATCGGTTTCGTCCGGTTGTTTTCGTATGGTCAACCAGGCGTGATCCATCTCGCGGCCAATCAATCATTCTGGGGAAACCGCTGCTAACCGCACCGAAGCGGTGTCGCTCCAAAGAAGTTGTACTTGTACAACAACAGCTTCCCGAATCCGGATGCTGTTGGTTAATCTGTCGTTAACGAAAAAGACTTTGCCACGCCGGATAGAATCGGGCCTAATGAGATCAGCGCATTTTAAGCGCTAATCAAATAATAAGCGCGGATTGAGTCGGGGCCAATATGTTGAACATCGCAGGCAATAAAAATGGTGAGAGCCTGCGCTCTCTGATCGCCACTGATGCCGAAGAATTGTCGCGCCAGCTGCAGGCGCACCAACAGCGCACATTCCCGCCCACAGCGCAAAAGAATATTCGCCAGTTCACACCGGCTGAGGCTGCCGATTTCATTGGTATCCACCAGGGATATCTGCGCCAGATCGTGGCGGATGGGCATGGGCCTGAACCCTTGGCCAATGGCCGCCGTCAATATTCGGTGCAGGACATCGAAAACCTTCGCCATCTTCTTGACGAAGGCGGGAAGGGGCCTCGCAAATATGTCCGCCATCGGCGTGAGGGTGAAAAGCTTCAGGTCATCTCCGTGATGAACTTCAAGGGCGGTTCGGGAAAGACCACGACATCGGCGCATCTTGCACAGTTTCTCGCCTTGCGCGGCTACCGGGTTCTTGCCATTGATCTCGATCCGCAGGCATCGCTCTCGGCGCTGTTCGGGCATCAGCCGGAATTCGACGTCGGCGAAAATGAAACGCTTTACGGTGCGATCCGTTATGATGGCGCCAGGCGGGACGTGACCGATATCGTACGGGCGACCTATACGCCCAATCTCCATATCATTCCGGGAAATCTGGAATTGATGGAGTTCGAGCATGAAACGCCCAAGGCTCTGGCCGACCGGCATCAATCGGATTCGATGTTCTTTGCCCGCATCGGCGAATGCCTGGCAGAGATCGAAAGCGCCTACGACATTGTGGTGATCGATTGCCCGCCGCAATTGGGCTTCTTGACGCTTTCAGCGCTCTGCGCGGCGACGGCGGTTCTCATCACTGTGCATCCGCAGATGCTCGACGTGATGTCGATGAGCCAGTTTTTGCATATGACCGGGGATCTGCTGTCGGTTGTCGAAGAAGCCGGCGGTTCGATGGACTATGATTGGATGCGCTATCTCGTGACGCGGTATGAGCCGAACGACGGTCCACAATCGCAGATGTCAGGCTTCATGCGCTCGATTTTCGGAAACCGGGTTCTGGAAAATTCGATGGTCAAATCGACGGCGATTTCCGATGCCGGGCTGACCAAGCAGACGCTGTATGAGGTGGACAGGAACCAGTTCACCAGAGGTACCTATGACCGGGCGCTTGAATCCCTCACGGCCGTGAATACGGAAATAGAGGATCTGATCAAGCGAACATGGGGGAGGAAGTAACGGGTGGCGCGCAAGAATGTTTTTAGCCTCATCGAATCCGATGTGAACCCGCAGGTGGACAATGAGCCTGCGTTTGCCAATTCGCGGCCGCTTGCCGGTTTTGAAAAGCCGTTGAAACGGGCAAGTCCCGTTGGCGCCATATCCCAGTCGCTGGGTGGCGTGCATGAGAAGGCACAGCGTGTCGATGCGCTGGAGAAGCAGCTTGCTCAGGGGCAGGCGATCGTCGAACTCGACACGGCGGTACTGGACAGTTCGTTCGTTGTCGATCGGCTCAGCGTGAGTTCGCAAGACCAGGCGCTTCTGGTTTCTCAGATTCGCGAACACGGGCAGCAGGTGCCTATCCTTGTGCGTCCGCACCCGGAGAGGGAAGGGCGCTTTCAGGTTGCCTATGGTCACCGCCGCCTGGCCGCCATCAGGACGATCGGCGGCCCCATCCGCGCCGTGATTCGCGATCTCACTGACGAACAGCTCGTTGTCAGCCAGGGGCAGGAAAACAATGCGCGGACAGACCTGACATTTATCGAGCGCGCCTTCTTTGCTTCACGCCTGGAAGGACGCAATTTCAGCCGCGATGTCATCATGTCTGCGCTGGGTGTCGATAAGGCTGCCCTGTCGCGCATGATCGCGCTTGTAAACCGGCTGCCTGCTGAACTTATCGAAGCGATCGGTGCCGCTCCCGGTTTTGGCCGGACGCGCTGGGCCGAGCTTGCCGATCTGATCGAAGACGAGAGCCGGAGGAAACGAGCGCTCGATTCACTTCGCGCCACAGGTTTTGACAGCCTGACATCAGACGCGCGCTTCCAGGCGGTCTACGACCGGCTGCGGGAGAGCAGGGACAAGGCGCGAAGCTCGTTTTGGAGTGCCGGTACGGGCCGCAAGGCGGTGAGAATATCCGAGACGGGCGACGCTTTGAAACTGGTGTTCGACAAGACGGTCGAGCCGGATTTTGGCGCCTATGTGGAAGGCAAGCTTTCCGCGCTTTACGACGATTTCGTGCAATCGAAAGAGACAACAGGAACAGGAGACTGAACCGCAAAAGAAAAAGGCCCCCAAACGTTTCCGTCGTGGAAGCCCTTCTCATAAGTTTCGCAGCTAGAGAATCACATTTCCACGAATCATAGTCAAGAGTCTTTGGCATCGTTTTGGTGAGCAAATTTCTTTTGCCTTTTACAAGGTGAAGAAAATGCAGGTTGGAAGTGTGACGACGCCCTTTGGGCGGCGGCCGATGACGCTTGCCATGGTGGCAAATCAAGTTTTGGCCCAGGAGATCGAGCCGGAAAAGTCGGTCGACAAGTGGAAACTCTATCGCAGTTTGTGCGAGGCACGTTCGCGCCTTCAGATAACCGATCGTGCTTTAGCGGTTATGAACGCGCTCTTGAGCTTTTATCCGAAGAATGAGCTGTCGGTGGACAACGGCCTCGTCGTCTTTCCCTCGAATGCGCAGCTCTCGTTGCGTGCCCATGGAATGGCGGAACAGACGTTGCGCCGGCATCTGGCGGTGCTTGTCGAGGCGGGGCTTCTGTCGCGCAAGGACAGTGCCAACGGCAAGCGCTATGCGCGCCGTGACCGGGCGGGCTCGATCGACGAGGCCTTCGGCTTCTCCCTAGCACCGCTTCTGGCACGAGCCGATGATATCGAACGGCTGGCAGACGAGGTTGTTGCGGAGCGCCTGCATACGCAGCGCCTGCGCGAGCGATTGACCATCTGCAGCCGCGACCTATCAAAGCTCATCGAAACCGCGCTGGAGGAGGGGATTGCGGGCGATTGGGCAGGCACGCATCTGCATTATAGCGCTCTTTTGGGCGCACTCCCGCGCAAGCCAGGGGCAATTGAGCTGACGGCCGCGCTGGGCGAAATCGAGGCATTGCGCGATGAGGTGGCCAACCGATTGGAAACACAGATCAATCAACAAAAAACAAGCGGCAATGCCCTCCAAAATGAGCGGCACATACAGAATTCAAATCCCGACGCTACTTCTGAATCTGAACCTGCTCTCGAAAAGAAGCAGGAGGAAAATTCCGTGACCGGGCGGCACGGTGGGAATGAGCGGGTAAAGGCGTTCCCACTCAACATGGTGCTGTCGGCATGCCCGGATATCACCATGTACGGGCCGGGCGGCGGTATTTCCAGCTGGCGTGACCTGATGGCTGCCGCAGTGGTGGTGCGCTCGATGTTGGGCGTCAGTCCCAGCGCCTATCAGCAGGCTTGCGAAATTCTCGGTCCTGAAAATGCGGCGGCCGTGATGGCTTGCATCCTAGAGCGGGGCGGCCAGATCAATTCTGCCGGCGGATATCTCCGCGATCTGACCCGCAGAGCCGAAAAGGGCGAGTTTTCACTGGGGCCAATGTTGATGGCGCTGATGCGGGCCAATGCGCCGGGGGACCGGAAAGCCGGGTAGGGCAGGGGGCCTTGTCCAGCCCACAGAGCCCTGTTTGCAGTCTAGGCTGGCCTTCGCAACCGGGACGCCTGATCGTCAATCGGGGGAAGCGCGTGAAAATCCTCCGGGGGCGCGGGCCGGCCGACATGAAAGCCTTGGACGTGATCGATGCGAAATTCGCGCATGAGTTCCAGCTGTTCGTCGGTTTCGACACCTTCGACGAGGATTTTGTGGCCGCGATTACGCACCAGCCCGATAATATCCTGCAGCATGGCCTTACCCCTTGCGGTGCTGCTGTCGTGCAGGAAGGAACGATCAATCTTGACGGTATCGAAATCGATCAGACGCAGCCAGGAGAGGCCGGCAAAACCCGTTCCGAAATCATCGAGCCAGATCCGGATACCCAGCATCTTCAGATCGCTGATGCAGCGCAGGATGTCGGAATTCATCTCCATTTCGATGCCCTCGGTGATCTCGAAGGCAAGCCTGCCGCCGGCAACACCGGTATCGCCAAGGATGGCAGCCACAGATGTGGCAAAACCAGGCGTCTTCAGCTGGATCGGCGATACGTTGACGCTGACGACACGGACATGATTGTCGATCAGGAGATCGGCACAGACTTTGCGGATAGCCCAGTATCCAAGGTTCAAGATGGCGCCGGTTCGCTCTGCGATCGGGATGAAGAGAACGGGAGAAACCGCAGTTCCATCCAGCATCTTCAGACGCATCAGGGCCTCGACGGCCTCGAGGCGGCCGGTGGAAACGTTGCGGATCGGTTGATAGACCAGCGATACAAGGTTCTGACCGGTGGCGATTTTCAGGAGAGCCGCGATATTTTCGCTCTCATCGCTGCTTTGCGGATCATTGGGGTCGAACAGCTTCGCGCAGTTGCGTCCGCTTGCCTTGGCGGCGTACAGGGCGCGATCGGCCTCGTGGATGATCTTTTCAAGTTTCGTGCCGGCCTGGCTCCGGGTGAACGCAGCCCCGACGCTGACCGTGACGATCGACATGCCATCGCGGCGCTGCTGGTGCACCAGGCCCATGCTTTCCACGGTCTGGCAGATGTTTTCCGCCAGATCGGCAACCTCTTCCAGAGTGTCCACGCGCGCAAGCACGACGAACTCTTCGCCGCCATAACGACCGATCGAGCCATTGTAGCGCTTTATCGAATCCGCAAGGGCATCGGCGACCAGGATAAGGCATCGATCGCCTTCCTGATGGCCGTAGCAATCGTTGTATTTTTTGAAGAAATCGACATCGATGAGGATGGCTGCAAAACTGGTGCCATATCTCTGCCAGTCGCTCCAGTAGTCCCGGAGCCGTTGATCGATGGCGCGGCGGTTTTCAAGTCCGGTCAGCGGGTCGGTATTTGACAATCGCAACAGTGCATCGCCCCGCTCCGACGCCTCTTTTTGCTGAAGCTTTGCCTCGAAAGCATTCAGGAACACCTTGTAGCGCTCCCTGTTCAGCTTCCAGTTCACATACGAGGTGAAAACGAAGCAGGAGATGCAAAATGTTCCGAATGCAAGCTTGTAGGAGTGGTCGATCAGCGGAAAAGACTGCAACGCAGCCAGGAAAATGAACAGGATAATGGCTGAGGCAATCAGGGACAGGCGGAACTGGAAGCTGAAAAACAGATTGACGCTCATCATGAAGATCGCGCCGAACACCATGTAATAGGAGATGCTGACGGTATCGGCCGTCATCAGCGACGGGTAGAGCCAACCGGCATAGGCAACAACCAGGCTGGCGGCGCAGGTTGTGTCAATCACATCGGCACTGGCATTCCAGCGAACCTCGGCTTCCAACAGGAAAAAAGCAATGGTCCCGATGACGAAACGGGATGCAACCACATATGCTGCGACGTCCGGAACGAGCAGAACGTCGGTGATCGAAAACAGCAGGTAGACGGCGATCGCGATCCACATGCCGTGACGCGTATCCTGGCGGCGGATGTTCTGGCCTTCCTCCTTATAGAGCGTGCGAAGCTCCGCCGATGCCGGCCGTAACGGCTCAGCATTGAGGTCGATCTCCACTACATCGGCCAGCGTGTGCTTCATGCACGTTCCATGGGGTTGCGTCGCATCCTTCCACCCTTGAACTGAAATTCCGGCTGCGACCATAACCCGCGATATTTGCACGCGCAGGAAAGCGAGGCAGCCCATCAAGAAAAGACAGCACTTTTAGGCACAGTAGGCGACGTACATTAAGTTTTCCTGAATTTGCCGTAGGTTAGCAGGCTCGGGCGATCAAACCAACTGTTACGCGAGCACGTTAACCATGACATGCGGTTACGTGCAATTTTGATTGGCACTGCACGCGTTTTTCTCCATAGTGTTAACGATCCGTTAACGCATGAGGCTCGAGTGACCCAATTTAAGATTGCCTTTGATGGCGAAAGCCTGATCACCCCTGCGGCCATAACCACAGAACTTTCATCCTCCAAAACCGATCTTCACTATGAGCAATTGGCAACCGGCCGCGTGGAAGTCGCGCTGGCGCTGAAGATTGCGCAGCAGCAGATCACCGATGAGCAGAGCCCCGCGCTGATCATCCATCGCCTGATCGGCACGCTTCATGAAACGCGGCGCAAATATCATCACAACGTCTGGCAGGAACTGATCCCGATCGTGCAGAACCATCCGGTCGCCGATTTCTTCCATGAGGATCCCTTCACGCGCTGGTCGTTCATGAAGCCGCGTGGTTATTCCGGCGATGCGCAGTTGATCGACTTCATCTACGGCCATCCAAGCGTTTCGGGGGAAATCGCCAAGGCTTCGCCGCTCGGCAAGGAACTCTACGGTTACACCAGCCAGTCGCCATCTCCGGTTGCAGTGCGCGAACGGCGCGATCTTCTGACACGCTATGTCGACGAAATCGCGACGGAAAAAGGTCCGGATACGGAAATTCTGACTGTCGCGGCCGGCCATTTGCGTGAGGCTGACAATTCGGTTGCGCTGCGCGAAAAGCGGATCAAGCGCTGGGTGGCCCTCGATCAGGACCCGCTCAGCGTCGGCTCGATGGTCCGCGACTTCAACGGTACCTGCGTCGAGGCGATCGACGGCTCCGTTCGCGGCCTTTTGACGAAATCACACACACTTGGCAAGTTCGACTTCATCTATGCGGCAGGTCTCTACGACTATCTCGCCGACAAGGTGGCGATCAAGCTGACGCAGACCTGCCTGGACATGTTGAAGCCAAACGGCGTGTTTCTGTTCGCCAATTTCTCGCGTGACGTCGATGATGACGGCTATATGGAAACCTTCATGAACTGGGCATTGCTGCTGCGTTCAGAGGTGGAAATGTGGAACATCATCAACGCCAGCGCCGACCGCAACGCGGTTGAGGCGCGTGTCGAATTCGGTGAAAACCGCCATATCGTCTACGGTATTATCCGCAAATACGGCTGAGACTTGAGAGGGGCGGCCAGGCCGCCCCGATCCATCAACCCTTGAACAGATATTGCTCGATGGAGGCCGGTTTCATCTCGATGGAGAAGCCCGCGGCCTGGGGCGGCATATAGGCGGCGTCCTGAATGATGCAGGGCTCCAGGAAATGTTCGTGCAAGTGGTCGACATATTCGATCACCCGCCCGTCCTTGGTGCCGGATACCGCGACATAGTCGATCATCGACAGGTGCTGGACATATTCGCAAAGGCCGACGCCGCCGGCATGCGGCCAGACCGGAAGGTCATATTTCGCGGCAATCAGCAGAACGGCCAGCACCTCGTTCAGCCCACCCATGCGGCATGAATCGATCTGCACGATGTCGATCGCGCCCTCGGCGATGAACTGTTTGAACATGATGCGGTTCTGGCACATTTCGCCGGTCGCAACCTTCACGGCGCCTATGCCGGCGCGGATCTTGCGGTGTCCGGCCACATCGTCCGGGCTGGTCGGTTCTTCGATGAAGAATGGCTTGGCAAAGACGAGCTTGTTCACCCATTCGATGGCTTCGTTGACTTCCCAGACCTGGTTGGCGTCGATCATCAGGTAACGATCCGGGCCGATGACCTCGCGGGCGATACGCAGGCGGCGGATGTCGTCATCGAGATCACGGCCGACCTTCATCTTGATATGGTTGAAGCCCGCATCGATCGCTTCCTGGCAGAGGCGGCGCAGTTTGTCATCGTCATAGCCGAGCCAGCCGGCGGATGTCGTGTAGCAGGCATAGCCTTCCGCCTCGAGCGTCGCGATGCGCTCGGCCTTACCGGCTTCGGCGCGCTTGAGAATGGCGACCGCTTCCTCGCGGGTGAGCACGTCGGTGAGGTAGCGGTAATCGACGATATCGGCGATCTCTTCGGCCGGCATGTCGGCGACCAAGCGCCAGACGGGCTTGCCGGCCTGTTTGGCAAGCAGATCCCAGACGGCATTGACGACGGCGCCGGTGGCAAGATGCATGGCGCCCTTGTCGGGGCCGATCCAGCGCAGCTGGCTGTCGCCGGTCAGATGCCGCCAGAACTTTCCGGGATGCGCGAGGATATCGCCAAGTTCGGCGCCGATGACCAAGTGTTTCATGGCATTGATCGCCGCGCAGCAGATTTCATTGCCGCGGCCGATCGTAAATGTCAGCCCGTGGCCCGAAAGGCCGTCCATATCTGTATCGAGAATGACGTAGGCCGCCGAGTAATCCGGATCGGGGTTCATCGCGTCCGAACCATCCAGGCTTTGCGAGGTGGGGAAGCGCAGGTCAAAGACGCGAAGATCGGTGATGCGGGTCATGGGTTTGCTCCGGAATGGATGGCGGCGTCGGTCGTGAATGGGAGCTGGCCGGTGCGAGCGATCCCGCACCGGCCAAGACTCTAGATATCTGCCCGTGTGGTTTGCTTCTGGCTTCCGAGACCTTCGATGCCGAGTTCGACGACATCACCGGCTTTCAGATAACGTGGCGGCTTCATGCCCGTGCCGACGCCGGGCGGCGTCCCTGTCGAAATGATGTCGCCGGGATGCAGCGACATGAACTGGCTGAGATAGGACACGAGGAAGGCCGCCCCGTAGACCATGGTTTTCGTCGTGCCGTTCTGCACCGTCTCGCCATTGACCTTCAGCCAGAGCCCGAGGTTCTGCGGGTCGGCAACCTCGTCCTTCGTTACCAGCCAGGGGCCGATCGGGCCGAATGTGTCGCAGGATTTGCCCTTGGTCCACTGGCCCGAGCGCTCGATCTGGAAGGCGCGTTCGGAAACGTCATGCACGGTGCAATAGCCGGCTACATAATCGAGGGCGTCTGCCTCGGACACATATTTGGCCGTCTTGCCGATGACCACGCCCAGTTCGACTTCCCAGTCGGTTTTTTCGGAACCGCGCGGGATCAGCAAATCGTCGTTTGGTCCGACGATGGCCGAGGTCGCCTTCATGAAGATCACGGGTTCCGGTGGAACGGCCATGCCGGATTCGGCGGCATGGTCGGCATAATTGAGACCGATGCAGATGAATTTCCCGGTTCCGGCAACGCAAGGTCCGATGCGCGGCGTGCCCTCGACCAGAGGCAGGCTCGATAGGTCGAGATCCGCCAGTGTGGCCAATGCAGCCGGGTCGATATCCTTGCCACCGATATCGGCGACATGGCCAGACAGGTCACGGATCGCGCCATCGGCATCGAGAATGGCCGGCTTTTCGGCGCCGGGTGTACCATAGCGAAGAAGTTTCATGAGGGTGTTCCTGTTTTAGGGCGTTAGATCGTCCAGCCGCCGTCGATGGCGTAGGCCTGGCCGGTTGTATAGGTGGCGCCGGCGAGATAGACCGCGAGGCCGGCGATCTCTTCCGGCGTGCCGAGCCGGCCCATCGGCTGGCGGGCGATGAAGGCGGCGCGGGCGGTATCGTAGTCGCCCTGCGAACGCATGCGTTCCTGCAGCGACGGACTTTCGACCGTGCCGGGGCAAATGGCGTTGCAGCGAATGCCCTGCGCGACATAATCGGCAGCTATGGCCTTGGTCAGGCCGATGACGGCTGCCTTGGTGACGCCATAGGCAAAGCGGTTGGGCACGCCCTTGATGCTGGAGGCGACCGACGACATGTTGATGATCGAGCCGTCGCCACGCGCCAGCATGCCGGGAAGGACGGCGCGGATAGTGCGGATCATCGCCTTGACGTTAAGGTCGAACGCGAATTCGAGATCGCTGTCCTTCATCTCCAGAACCGAGCCGCCATGAACGACGCCGGCGCAGTTGAACAGAACGTCGATATCGCCGATTTCGGCGACCAGCTTTGAAACCGCATCGGCTTCCAGCACATTGAGAATGTGGGTCGTCATACCCGGCTCATTGCCGAGCTTCGCAAGCGCCTCGGCATTGATGTCGGTGGCATGGACGGTGGCACCCGCACGGGCGAAGGCGAGGGCCGAGGCCTGGCCGATGCCTTGGGCTGCAGCGGTGATCAGGACTTTCTTGCCGGTCAGATTGGCGGTCATGTCATTAGCCTCTTTTAGGTTTTCTTGCGTTCGACGATAAGAATGTGATCGGCGGCGAGCACGACTTCGCCGCGTTGGTTGATAACTTCGCAGCGTTCGGTGACACGGCCGGATGCCGGCCGTTTCGGGTCGTCATCCTTGGCCGCGATCGTCACGCGCGTGCGGATGGTATCACCGATATGGACCGGACGGACGAAACGCAATCGATCATAGCCATAGGAAAATGCGACGGGATTGATCAGCGATGCGGTGAGGCCGACGCCGATGGAAAAGATCATCGTACCATGGGCGATACGCTGGCCGCCGGGCAGGGTCTTGGCAAATTCGGCATCCATATGATGCGGGAAGAAATCACCCGTATGACCGGCATGCACGACGAAATCGGTCTCGGTAATGGTGCGGCCGGTGGTCAGCCTGACGGAGCCGGGTTCATAGTCTTCGAAATGGATGATCTGTTCGCTCACGGTTCAAACCTCGGCAAGGGCGCAAGCGGCGTCGCCGGCTGCGCACTGGATTGATAGGCAGCCTCGACCAGCGCCATGGTCTGCCAGGCATCTTCGACGGAGCCGATCAGGGCATCGTCCTCGCCGGTGGCAAAGCGCTGCAGATTGGCCATGCGATTGGCAAAGGCATCGGGAAACCATGCGCCCTGCAACGGCACGGAAATCCATTCCTCGCCACCGGCAGGGCGGATCCAGAGCTCGTCCGGCTCGCCGCGCGGATAGTCGAGATTGACGCCCAGCTTGACATAGGCAGCGCCCTTGGTGCCGGAAATGCGAAACTCGCAGGCCTGGAACTTGCGGCCGAAATCATGGTCGTGATTGACGGACAGAACGCAGCGCAGCCTGTCGCCATAATCGAAAATGGCCGCCGTGCGGGTCTGGGGGACGTCATGGTTGGGATGACCGATGGTCTTGGCGTGGACACCGTGTGGATTGCCGATCAGGCCCCGGATGAAATCGAAATAATGAATGGAGTGCATGGCGATTTCGATCCGTGGCAGACCTTTGAGAAAGGGCCATAGTCCCCACGGCGTTGCAAGCGCCAGCCAGGCGTCAAAATCGACGATCTCGCCGAGAAAACCGCGATCGACGGCATCTTTGAGAGCCAGCATCATCGGCGCAAACCGCAGCTGGAAATTGACGGCCGCCTTTAGCTGGCGCGCGCGGCAGATCGTCAGGATTGCGGTTGCGGCGGCAAGGTCCGCGCCCATCGGCTTCTGGATGAGCGCGGCAGCGCCGATCGGCAGTTTCGACAGGATGGCGGCATGTGTTGCCGGAGGCGTGGCGAGGTCGAAAATGGCGCCCTGGACTGCGAGCGCCTCGTTTTCATCCGCAAACGCACGGGTGCCCCATGTTTCCGCCAATACACGGGCCTTTCCGGCATCCGGATCGTAAACCCCCGCAACCGGAAAACCGGCATTCCTGTAAGCCGGCAAATGCGCATCGCCAACGATGCTGCCAGCCCCAAATATAACGATGGGACGCGGGGCATCAGGCTTTGGCCACCATTGGCGCAGCGTTGTGGGATCGAAGGTCATGTCGTTACCCTCCCCTTGAGGGGGAGGGTCGGGCCGCAGGTCCGGGGTGGGGTGATTGCCGCGAACTCAGAGCTTGTGGTGATCACCCCCACCCGCGCGTGCCGCGCGACCTCCCCCCTCAAGGGGGAGGTAAAGGGCGACCGGCTGATGTGGAATGAAGTCGCCGGGCAACGATCTCCCTCTTCTCCCCAGCGGGGAGAAGTGCCGAGCGGATGCGAGGCGACGAGGGGGGCTTCGGCGGAGCCGGAGCCAAGGTGAGGTGGCCTTCGGCCCCCCTCATCCGGCGTTCCACGCCACCTTCTCCCCGCTGGGGAGAAGAGGGAGGACGCCGAGGGCCATATGCGATTGCCCTTTCCCTGTAAGTGAGTTCGGCCAAACATCTCAATCATGATGAAAAACCTCTTCCATCATCGCCCACCACTCGCCGTCTTTGCGCGTGGACAGCGGTCTCTGGCAGGGCATGCAGACCGACCACCATTCCTTGTTTTTCGGATGCGCCGCCATCTTCGCCATATCGGCGTCGAAGTCGGAGCCGGTATATTCCCAGTAGCCGAACAGCAGGTTTTCCGGTTCCTTCAGGAAGATCGAGTAGTTGGTGATGTTGCAGTCCGAGATCAGGGCCAGGATTTCCGGCCACACGGCCGCATGCAGCCGCCGGTATTGCGCGATCTTGGTGGGCTCAAGCCCGATCACCATGCTCATGCGCTGCATCATCGTCTCCCGTCAGGCCCGGAATTCGTGGGTGAATTCTTCGACCGAGCGCGATTTGACCGCATCCCAATCCCAGGAAATGCCGATGCCCGGCTCGGAAGGTGCCAGCGCCTTGCCATCGACGATCTCCATGCGCTTGTCCGTCAGGTCGTCGAGCTGCGGAATATACTCGACATATTTGCCGTTCTGTACGGCGCAAACGAGGCTGACATGCAGTTCCATCAGAAAATGCGGGCAGACTGGAATATCGAAGGCTTCGGCTGCATGCGCAACCTTCAGCCATGGCGTGATGCCGCCGATACGGGCGACATCGACCTGGACGATCGAGCAGGCGCCCTTTTGCATATACTCACGGAAATGGCGGATCGAATACATCGATTCGCCAACGGCAATCGGCGTCGTGGTCGAGCGCGAAAGCCGGATATGGCCGTCGAGATCGTCGGCCGGAAGCGGCTCCTCGATCCAGGCGAGATCCAGTTCCTGCAGGCGTCCAGCGCGCCGGATCGCCTCATCGACGGCAAAGCCCTGATTGCAATCGGTCATGATCTCGAAGGCCGGTCCAACGGCCGCGCGCACCGCCGACAGCCGGTCATAATCTTCCGAACCGTGCGGGCGGCCGATCTTGATCTTGGAGCCGGAAAAGCCTTTGGCTTTCGCCTGCAGCGCATCATCGACCAGCGCCTGCTTGTCGATATGCAGCCAGCCACCCTCGGTCGTGTAGAGCGGGCAACGGTCGCGGGCGCCGCCGGCAAGCTTCCAGAGCGGCAGGTTCTGCTTCTTTGCGCGCAGATCCCAGAGTGCCGTATCGACAGCCGCGAGCGCCAAGGCCGTGATCGGGCCGATCGTGGTGGCATGCGTGGCAAATTCCAGCTTGTGCCAGATCGCCTCGATGCAATCGGGATCCGCGCCGATCAACAGCGGCACGAGATGGTCCGACAAAAGCCGCATGACGGAGGAGCCGCCCGTGCCGATCGTATAGCTATAGCCGGTTCCGGTTGCGCCATCGGAATCGGTGATGGTGACGAAAGGGGTTTCCTGGCTGACAAAGCTCTGGATCGCATCGGTCCGCTTCACCTTCGGCTGAAGGTCCACCATTCGCAGTTCAATTCTCTCTATACGGGCCATCAAAGCTTCCTCAGGGTACAAGGCTCTTGCCGGTGGTCAGGTCGAACAGGTGCGCTTGCGAAAGATCGAAGCTCATCTTGATGGCCTGGCCGGAGGGCAGGGGGCGCGGATTGAGCATACGCGACACCCAATCGCGGCCGTTGAAACCGACAAAGACCAATGTTTCGTTGCCCAGCGGCTCGGTGATCGACACCGGCAGTTCCAGTTCGGCGACCGCCTCGGCATCGCCGGAATTGAGCCCATGACCTGCCGGAAAGAAATCGTCGGGCCGCAGGCCGAATGTCAGCTTCTGGCCGGCCGTCAGGCTTTGGCGGAATTTTGGTGGAATTGGCAGCGTGGCGCCGCTGGCAAAGACCAGCTTGCCATCATCCACGGTCACATCATCCATGTTCATCGGCGGCGAGCCGATGAAGCCGGCAACAAATTTGGTCAGCGGCCGGTTGAACACTTCTTCCGGCGTGCCGATCTGCTCGATATGGCCGTCGCGCATGATGACGATACGGTCTGACAGCGTCATCGCCTCGACCTGGTCATGCGTGACATAGATCATTGTCGCCTGCATGCGGGCATGCAGCTTCTTGATTTCGGTTCGAACCTGCGTGCGCAGCTTGGCATCGAGATTGGACAGCGGCTCGTCGAACAGGAACACATCCGGGCGCCGGACGATCGCCCGGCCCATGGCGACGCGCTGGCGCTGGCCACCGGAAAGCTGCGACGGCCGGCGCTCAAGCAGATGCGAGAGATCGAGGATGGCGGCGGCATCGGCCACCTTCTCCTTGATTTCATCGACCGGGCGCCCGGCGATCTTCAGCGAAAATCCCATGTTTTCGCCCACCGTCATATGCGGATAGAGCGCGTAGGACTGGAACACCATCGAGATATTGCGGGCGCGGGGCGGCAGGTCGTTGACGACATTGCCGCCGATCTCGATCGTGCCGCCGCTGACGTCCTCGAGGCCAGCGATCATGCGCAGCGTCGTCGATTTTCCGCAGCCGGACGGGCCGACCAGGGCGATGAACTCACGGTCCTTCACTTCGAGGTCGATGCCGTGCACCACTTCCAGTGCGCCGTAGCGCTTGACCAGTTTCTTCAGACTGACAGGAGCCATGATTTATCCTTTGACCGCGCCGAAGGTGAGGCCGGAGACGAGGTGTTTTTGTATGATGAAGGTGAGTGTCAGCGCCGGGATGATCATCACGACGGCGAGTGCGCACATGCCGCGCCAGTCGATGGTGAACTCGGCGGTATAGTCGAGCAAGCCGACCGGCAACGTCTTGGAATTCACCGAGCGGGTGATCTGCGAGGCCAGCGCATATTCGTTCCAGGAGATGAGAAAGGCGAAGATGCCAGCGGATGCGATGCCGGGACCGGCCATCGGAAACTCCACCTGCCAGAACGCCTGCCAGCGGGTGCAGCCGTCGATCTGGGCGGCTTCCGCCAGGTCCTTCGGCACCTGCCTGAAGAAGCCGTCGATCAGCCAGATGGTGAAAGGCACGTTGAGCGCGACATAGGTGAGGATCAGCGCAAAATGCGTATCGATGATACCGGTGCGGGCAAAGATCATGAACAAAGGCAGCGACAGCGCGATGCCGGGCACGGCGCGGGTCAACATGAACCCGAGGAAGATCGCCGACTTGCCCTTGAACTTGTAGCGCGCAAAAGCGTAGCCGCCAGCCATGCCGATCCCCAGCGCAATGAATGTCGATGTGATGGAGACGATCAGCGAGTTGCGGAAATAGGACCAGACGGGAATGCCGCCCTGGCCTGCGCCTGAAAACATCGAGCGATAAGCGTCAAGCGACAGGTCCTGGGGGATCCAGACCGGCGGCTTTGCCATGATCTCGACGGTCGGGCGCAGCGACGACAGGATGATCCAGAAGCCGGGCAGGCAGATGATCAGCATCGCCACAAATAGGGTGATGACATGGGCGAGCGCATTAAGCCGCTTGCGCAGGCGGTGGGACGAATTGATATCCATTACCACTCAGCTCCGATCTGCTGGCGCGCGGCTGCGAGCTTGCGGAAGAAATAGACGGTGAAAAGGATCGACAGGACGATGGCGAAATAGGCCATGGCATTGGCCAGCCCCATACGGGCATCGCCATAGGCGGTGCGTCCGACCAGCGTCCACAAAAGCTCGGTGCGCTTGGCCGGGCCGCCATCGGTCATGATCTTGACGATGTCATAGGCTCTCGCCACATCCAGCGAACGGATGGTCATGGCGATGAAGGCAAACGGCATCAGATAGGGCCAAGTGACATAGCGGAAGGTTTGCAGCGGGGTGCAGCCATCGACATGGGCGGCCTCGATCGGATCGCGCGGCATGGCGAGAAGACCGGCCAGAATGAGGATCGCGAACACCGAGGTCGATGACCAGACTTCGGCAACGGTGATCGAAAACAGCGCCAGGTTGCCGTCGATCAGCCATGGGATGGCCTGGTCGGTCAGCCCCAGCGATTGCAGGGCGTTGTTGATCAGGCCGATATTGTCGTTGAACAGGAACTTGAACTGAAAACCGACGAGAACCGGCGAAAACATCATCGGAAACATCATCAGCGTGCGCAGCAGCCGCTGACCGCGCACGGCCTTGGAGACCAAGAGCGCAAGACCAAGGCCGAGCAGCATTTCGGCATTCAGCGCGATCGTCAGGAACAGGACGGTGCGTCCGAACGCGACCCAGAAATCCCAGCTCGAAATGACGGTGATATAGTTGCGCAGCCCGATGAAGACATAGAGCGATTCCGGCTTTGTGAGGCGGAACGGCGTGAAGCTCGAATAGAAGGATAGGGCGAGCGGCACGACGACGACGGCCGCCAGAACCAGGAATGCCGGAAACAGCAGCAGCACCGGGGCCGATAATCTGGATAGTTTCATGTCGCGCCCTTTGATTTGCGCCGGAAATGAAAAGCGGCGCCACGGCATCAGCCGTGGCGCCGCATCAGTTCAATCAAAGCTTGCCGGCATCCTGCAGGATGGCCGTGGCCTTTTCGGCGGCCGCATCAAGCGCCTGCTTGGAGGTCTTGTCGCCAAGGATCGCAGCCTGCAGCTCGGGATACACCGAGTTGGAAATCTCGATCCATTCGGCTGTCTGCGGAACCGGGAAGGCATTCTTTGCCGCTTCCTGGAAAGCCTGCAGCACTTCGGTCTTATAGGCGTCGCCCTCGGCGGCCTTGATGTTGAAATCCCAGACGGCGCTGCGTGTCGGCAGCGGACCGGTCGCCGATTCCAGCTTCTGGCTGTCTTCGTTGGTCAGCCACCAGACCAGCGATGCGGCGGCTTCCTTGTTGGCGCAGGATTCCGTGACCGAGAAGCCATGGTGACCGGACCAGCCGGTGCGCTTGCCGGACGAGCCGGCCGGCTGCACCTTCACGCCGACATTGCCCGCGACCTTGGAGGACTTCGGGTCGTTGAAGAAGCTTGCCCAGCCAGGCCAGTCGAGATTGAGCGCGATCGAGCCGGAGGCAAAGCCCTGGCCCAGATCGTCCCAGAGATAGTTGGTGGTCCCGGCCGGAACGGCCTTGTTCTTGTAAAGATTGACGAACCAGTCGAGCGCGCGCACGCCGGCGTCCGAATTGAAGGCCGGGCGGCCGTCCTTGCCGAGATATTCGCCGCCTTCGGCAACCAGCATCTCATAGAAGCGGCCATTGATTGCCTCTTCCTTGCCGGCAAACTGCGTGCCGTAGAAAGTCGGCGGCGAGGAGAAGAACTCGGCCTGGTCGGTGACCTGTGCCCATGTGTCCGGCGGTGTCAGGTCGTAGCCGTACTTCGCCTTAAACGCCGTCTTCTTGGCTTCGTCCTGATAGAGGCTCTTTTGATAATAGAGTGCTGACACGTCGAACTGGGCGCGCGGCAGCATGACCAGCTTGCCGTCAAGCGTCGAGGCGGCAATCAGCGCCGGGACGAATTTGGCAAGTTCCTCGGCCGGGATCAGCGGCGTCAGGTCGGTATAGATATCCGGATATTGCGGCGCGAACGACGAATGGTTCGAGCCGACGCACCAGCTGAGGCCACCGGTGGCGATATCCGATTTGATTTCCTTGTCGAGCTCGAAATGGTTCTTCTTCGAGAGAATGTTGACCTTGGCGCCCGTCGCCTTTTCCCACTCGCCGATGCGCTCGTAGAGCTTTTCATATTGCTGGCCACCGATGAGCTTTGCGTCGATCGTGACGCCATCGAATTTGCCGGGCAGGTCAGCAGCTTGTGCCGCGACCGAGCAGGCAAACACCATTACCCCGGCGGATACGCCGGAAAGCAGCTTGTTCATGATTTTTCCTCCTCACGTCCTCACCATCCCAATGGCAGGAATTCCTCATTTGTGAGGAATTGATTTATATACAAACAGCAAACAGCCCGTTGCGTCAAGCCGCAACTTTGCTTTGTCGCGCGCCTCGTATGCGTATATGAAGTGTTTCATTCACAGGGGGATGTGTTGATGGACGCTGATGAATCCGACCGTTACCGCGCGCCAGCGCTCGACAAGGGGCTTGATATTCTCGAGCTTTTGGCTGGCGTCGATGGCGGACTGACCCAGGCCGAGATTTCCAAGAAGCTGGAGCGCAGCCCGAACGAATTCTACCGGATGCTCGACCGGCTGGTGCGGCGCGGCTATGTCACGCGGATCGACGGCGATCGCTACTCCCTGACGCTGAAGCTGTTCGGCTTGGCGCAGCTGCACGCACCTGTCCGGCGGCTGGCATCCTACGCAACGCCGCTGATGCGAGACCTTGCGCAGCGTAGCCGCCAGGCCAATCATCTGGCGGTGTTCGACCGTGGCTTTGCCGTCGTCATCGCGCAACAGGAAGCCCCGGATTACTGGGGTATCTCGATCCGCGTCGGCTCGCATATCAGTCTTTTCGACACCGGATCAGGCCATGTCCTGCTGGCCTTCCGCAGCGAGGAAGAGCGGAAGATGATGATCTCCGAGCATGTCAAGAGCCAGTCTGAACCGCCGCTGTCGGACGATTTTTTCGAGCGGCTCGACCGGATTCGTGAGCGCGGTTATGAAATGATGGCCAGCGCCCAGACCGCCGGGGTCTACAACCTGTCTGCCCCGATCCTTGGACCCGACGGACGCGGTATTGCGGCATTGACCTGCCCCTATATCGCCCTGGTCAACGCGCCGTCTGCGCCTGATATAACCGAAAGCATCGCGCTGTTGCAAAAGACTGCCGCCCAGCTGTCGCTGCTTGCCGGATCGGATGTGAACCATTCGGAATGAGAAAGCGTTAACGCGGAAGATGATAAAATTCTTATTTGAATGATATCTTCCTATGTGAAATAATTAGATGAGACGCCGGGGAGGAAACGGACCAATGATCATCGACACCCATCTGCATCTGATCGACAGGGCAGCACTTGCCTATCCGTGGCTGTCGGGGGTTCCGGCGCTGGATCGTGACTTTCTCTACGAAACCTATGCGACCGAGGCGAAACGCTGCGGTATCGCGGCCGCACTTCATATGGAAGTCGATGTCGATCCCACTGAGATCGAAGCCGAGATCGATTATATCCAAGGCCTTTCGAAACAGCCCGGAAACCTGATCACCGGCGCCATCGCCGCCTGCCGTCCGGAAGAGGCCGGTTTTGCCGCCTATCTTGAACGTCAGCGCGCCAACCCGTTCGTCAAGGGCTTTCGCCGCGTGCTGCACGTCGTGCCCGATGATGTGTCGGAAGGCGCACTGTTTCGCGAGAATATCAAGCGCCTTGGCGAAACCGGCCTGTCCTTCGACCTCTGCGTCCTGCCGCATCAGATTCCGAATGCGATTGCGTTGGCCGATCTCGCACCGGACGTTCAGTTCATCCTCGACCATTGCGGCGTCCCGGCCATCGCGTCCGGCGCGGTCCAGCCGTGGCGGGACAATATGAGCGAGATCGCCAAACGCCCGAATGTGACCGCCAAGATTTCCGGCGTCGTCGCCTATGCGGAGGCGGAAAGCTGGTCCGTCGAAACCCTGCGTCCCTATGTCGAGCACACGATCGCACAGTTCGGCTGGGGGCGTGTTGTCTGGGGCAGCGACTGGCCGGTCTGCACGCTGGGTGGCGGCCTGTCGACCTGGATGGCTGCAACGCATGCGCTTTTGGCCGGGTGTTCGCAAACGGAGCGCGATCAGCTTCTGTCGGGCAATGCCAAGAGGATTTGGCGTCTATAAACAGGCGGCCGGCGTGATCCGCCGGCCTGCTTTTTATCAAAAGCTCTCCGCGAACAATCGATTGATGTCACCGACGACGGCCCTAGCGGATTGACGCTGCAACAGGCCTGCGTTGAGACGGTCGGATGCCGCCTGCTGGAAGCCCATGTAGCCGTTATGACGGGGCCGGACCCAGGCGGCATCGAGCGTTGCGCGGGTGCCGCGATAGAAATCTGCGGTGGCGTGGTTGACGGCGGCATCCTCCCACGCCTGCGCATGGCCGGGTTGTCCGCCGGCTGCCGCATACCCCGCTTTCTGGACATCACCGCTGGCGATCCAGTAGGCAAAGTCGATCGCGGCATCGGGGTTTTTAGAAAAAGCCGAGACGGCAATGCCGGTCCCGCCCAGTGCCGAGCCCACCGGCCCGCTTTTACCCGCAGGAGGAATGTCGCCGAAGCGGATGAGGCTTGGGCGGAAATCCTTCACCGAATAGCTGACATAACCATAGATTAGCGGCGCGGCGACAGCGGTTGTCTCGGGCGCTGCCATTTGTTCGAGAACGGCGATGGGGTCCATTTCGAAACAGGCCGGATCCATCAAAGCTGCGATTTCACGCAGCATCTCAAAAACCTGCACCCCCGTTTCAACATTGACCAAGTCACCCGGACCTTCGACCGCGCAGGGCCGCCCGATATTGCCGCAGAGCGTGTAAAAGCTCATCAGCGAATGGGGCGGGCGCAGCGGAATGAGAATCTTGCCGGCCCGTGCCAGTTCAAGCACCTCGGCCCAACTCTTGGGAGGGGTGTCCGTGAGATCGTGCCGCCAGGCCTGCACCTGCGTGGCCGCATCGATCGGAAAGGCCCATTGGCGGCCCTGCCAGGTGTAGCTCGGATAGGATTGCCCAACACTGGCTGCCGCCAGAGCACTTCGCTCGATCTCGCGCCCGGTTACGTCCAATGGCAAGAGGCATTTCTCATGGGTGATCTGCCCGACATGCGGATGATCGATGACGATGAGATCGAACTGCCGCGCCAGCTCTTCGACGGGGAATGTCTCGAAATCCTGCAGCGACCGCTTTTCCCATTCGACCTGCACACCCGTGTCCTCAAGCCAGCGGCTGGAACAGGCGACCATGGGATCGTAGCCGCGCGGATGGTTCCAGGTCATGCCTTTGAGTGTGATGGTCATAGGCCGAACTCTTCGCGAATAGCCTGGCTATGTTCGCCGATGCGCGGTGCGGCGCGATCGACCTTGGCGCGCACGCCGTTGACGCGCAGCGGCGAGCGGGTCGTCGTGATTGAAATATTGTCGTCTCGGGTCACGGTCTGCAGCATGTCGAGAACCTGGAAGCCTTCGCTTTCCAGAAGCTCGTTCCAGTTCAACACCCGCGCGCACCAGATATCCGCCGGCTCCAGGATTGCCAGCCATTCATCCGTCGTCTTGGTGGCGATGCGCTTGGCGATCAGCGCCTTGATCTCGTCGCGGGCGGTAAACCAGGTGGATGATGTGTCGCGGTAAGGCGCCAGTTCCTCCATGCCGAGCAGGTCGGCAAGTTTCGGGATCGGCGTCATCGCGATGGCAAGATATCCGTCGGCCGCCGCATAGACGCCGTAGGGTGCAGAGAGATAGGCATGGGCACTGCGGAAATTCGACCGTTTCGGCAAGCGCTTTCCGTCGTTGAGATGGGTGGTCAACACCTCGAACTGGAAATCAACGAGGGCTTCGAGCAGGCTGGTCTCGACATGGCTGCCGGTGCCCTTGACACTGCGGCGCACGAGCGCTGCGAGAATGCCTTGGGCCAGTGCTGCACCAGCCAGCATGTCGCCGATCGCCAGGCCAAACGGGACAGGCCCCTGGTCTTCATCGCCGTTCAGCCACATCACGCCCGAGCGCGATTGCGCCAGGAGGTCCTGTCCGGGCCGCTTGACCCAGGGGCCTTCCTCGCCGTAACCGCTGATCGACGCATAGACGAGGCGTGGGTTGATCGCCTTGACGGCCTCGTAATTCAGCCCCAGCCGTTCGATCACGCCCGGCCGGAAATTCTGGATCAGCACATCGGCCTGGGCAAGCAACGTCCGCAGCGCAGCCAGATCCTTCTCGTCCTTCAGATCGATGGACAGGCTTTCCTTGGCGCG
The DNA here is from genome assembly GCF_029277445.1 of Pararhizobium qamdonense. Classification (NCBI taxonomy): domain Bacteria; kingdom Pseudomonadati; phylum Pseudomonadota; class Alphaproteobacteria; order Hyphomicrobiales; family Rhizobiaceae; genus Pararhizobium; species Pararhizobium qamdonense. The sequence continues at coordinate 139,751 of NZ_CP119568.1, forward strand.
GTTGATGGCATGGAAAATGGTGGAATCGCCGCCGATCTCGGTGTCGCTCAGATAAAGCCGCCGCGACAGGTCGCCGCCATCCGGCCGTTCGATCTTGATGACGCGGGCACCCAGATCCATCAGCCTTAGGGAGCAATAGGGTCCGGACAGGAACTGGCTGAGATCGACGACGATCAGGCCGGCGAGGGGTAGGTCGGTATCGGCTGGCATTTATTGTTTTTCCGTCTTGCCGGCAAAATCGGCGGGGTTCTTGTATTTCACGGTCTGCAGGTGCTCGCAGTAGAGCACCAGTTCGCCTTCGCCCTTGAAGATTTCATAGCTGGCGCGGATCAAGCCCATGTCCTTGTAGCGCGGCGTCTTCTCGAGATTGGTGCGGATCGCGTAGATCGTGTCGCCGATGAAGACCGGCTTGATGAAGCGCAGCTTGTCATAGCCATAGGAAAAGGCATTGACACAATTGGTGGCGACAAGCCCGAGGCCGGCTGAGAACACGAAGGCTCCCGCAATCAGCCGCCTGCCGAAAATGCCTTCGCGCTCGGCAAACATCTGATCCTGCACATAAGGGTGAATATCGGTGACCAGCATGTTGAACATGTGGCTTTCGCCTTCGGCCATCGTGCGACGCAAGGAGCGGATGCGCTGTCCTGCCGGCCAATCCTCGTAGAACCAGTTTTCGGCATTCCAGACCGGAAGCGAAGCATGGTCTTCCGGCATGTCGGAAGGGTGGGTGGAGGACACGCCAACGGTGGGTGCAGTCGCGCTCATGGCGTTCCCGCCGCGCGAATTCCGTCTCGCTCTGTCATGTCCAAACGTGCCTCCAATTTTCTTATGTAAAGAAGGTTTTCACATATGGATGATTTTTGCAAGCGTGAACCGGCGCTTTAAGCGCGCTTGCCGGCGCCGAAAACGATTGCCCGCACGAAAAACGAGGTGCGAGGTGATGAGGGGACTGAATTGCAAATGGGATGTGCAGGATGCCGGATGAGCCCGATGGAACACTCCATTCCCGCTGAAAGGGCTTTTTCGGCCGCTAAAACCGGCAAAGCCAGGCGCTGGATACCAAGCGTTAACTATATGCTTTGTAAATCAGAATCACCAACATGGAGAACCGCCTGATGAGTGCTGCGTTGAAGGATGTGCGTTTTTCGGAAACGGAAGAACGGGTCGTACCGTTTCCCCTGTCGGGACAGGCCAGCACCATCAGACGCTGCGCGCGCGAGCTTGAAAACGTCCATGGCGAGGAAGCTCTGCAATATTGGAAAAGAGAATGCCGCGCGCTGGCCGAACGCCTGAGCAATCTCGGCATCGGTGAAGACGCCGTCCGCAACCAGGTCCTGTCGTTCCAGACGGAGGTCCAGGTCGAGATGATGCGGCGTTATTCGGACCGTCTGGCAGCTGAGGCGCAGGACGGCTACACGCTCAATTCCTGATCAGTCTCTCCGGTCGGAAACATCAAGACTTCGATGCCTTGGGTCAGGGCATTAAAAAGGGCAGCCGGGCTGCCTTTTTAATTGTAGCAAGCCAGTTTATGTCTTCTTTTTCTTGAATACCGCGTAATATTCGTCCGCCATGGCGCGCAGCGAACGGCCGATCGCCGCATATTCGAATTCGTTGAGATTGGCGAGCGAGGCGCGTCCAGCCGGTTGCTGGGTGCCGAAGCCGCGGCCGGGGAGGAGCACGATCCCCGTCTCGTCGGCAATGCGGAACAGCAGTTCGTTGGTGGAGAATTCCGCCTTGACCCATTTTGCAAATTCCGCGCCGTAAAGTTTCAGCGCAATCTCCTCCAGGTCGAGCAGGGTATAGTAATCGACCGAGTTGGGGTTGTCGGTGACGGGAATTCCGAGTTCGCGGTAAAGTGCGGCCTCACGGTTGCGGATCACCTTCTTCAAGGTCGATTTGTAGACATCGTTCTCGTCCATCAGCGCAAACAGCGAGAACAGGACCATCTGCACCTGCTGCGGCGTCGATAGGCCGGCGGTATGATTGAGGGCAACGGTGCGGCTGTCGGCCACCAGCCGGTCGATGAATTTCAGCGAGCTGACATCCGGCAGCAGGGAGCCATAGCGGCGGTCCAGCGCAGTCTTGGTCGTCTTGGGCAATTCCCGCAGCTTGCCATCGAGGATATTGTCCTGGTGGGTGGCAATCACGCCGAGGCGCCAGCCGGTCGCGCCGAAATATTTCGAGAACGAATAGATCAGGATGGTGTTGTTCGGGCAAATGGCAAACAGCGAGCGGAAGTCATCGGCAAAGGTGCCGTAGACGTCATCGGTCAAAATGATCAGGTCCGGGCGGTGGTTCTTGACGATATCAGCGATCTTGTTGAGGCTGCGGTCGTCGAGTTTCACCGACGGCGGGTTGCTGGGATTGATGCAGAAGAACACCTTGATGTCAGGGTCCTTCAGCTTTTCAAGTTCCTCATCGGTATATTGCCAGCCCTGTTTCGGATCGGCGTTGATCGCCACTTCCTTCAGGCCGTATTCGTCCAGTTCCGGAATTTCGATATAGGGCGTGAAGACCGGCATGCCGATCGCCACCTTGTCGCCCTTGGTAACGAGGCCGTTCTGCTTCAGCGTGTTGAAGATATAGGTCATCGCCGCCGTGCCGCCTTCAACGGCGAAGACATCGACGCTACCAGCCGAAAGCGAGCCGCCGATCATCTCCCTGACGATATATTGGCGCACGATCTGCTCGCTGATCTTCAGCATGCGCGGCGGGACGGGATAATTGCAGCCGAGGATGCCTTCAACCATTTCATGCAGGAATTGCGAGCCGGAGAGACCGAGCTGGTCGCGGACATAGCTGAGCGACCGCTGCAGGAAGGCAACGCCGGCCTGATCGCGGTTCTCGGTCGTGAAACGCTCGAAGCGCGCCTCGATGCCTTCGATATTGGGCAGGCCGCCGATCCATTTCTGCATGTAGGAATAGGACAGCTCGGATTCCGTGGCGGCAAAAAGCCCGAGCCGGAAGAAGGCGCGGCGTGGCAGGGTGGCCATGAAATTCGGATTGCCGCGTCCTGCATTCAGCATGGTCCGGTTTTCCTTGGCCGAAGCCAGCTTGATCAGTTCGTCCTTGAGCTCGAACGGGCTCAGTTTGGCGAAGCTGCTATAGTCGGTCATAGGTTCACTCCTTGCTAAGTCACAGATCAGACGAAGGCGACGACGAGCGGGCCAAGCAGTGTCAGGAAGACGTTGGCGAGCGCGTAGGTAATGGCGAAGGGTGTGGTGGGGACGGTATTTCCTGCCTTGTCGAGGATTTCGCCAAAGGCGGGATTGGCGCTGCGCGAGCCGGAAAGCGCACCGGCGAAGATGGCGGTATTGTCGTAGCGCAGGATGTAGCGGCCGACGAGCATGGTGATGATCAGCGGCAGGATGGTGACGACGACGCCGATCAGGAAGATCGAAATGCCGTTTGCCGCGATCGTGTGCACGGCCTGTTGGCCGGATTGCAGCCCGACGACAGCGACGAAGCCGGCAAGGCCGAGATCGCGCAGCAATGTAGAGGCGGCCGTCGGCATATTGCCGAGCGTCATGTTGCGGCTGCGGTACCAGCCGAAGGCAAGGCCGGCGAGCAGCGCGCCGCCGCCGCTGCCGAGCGTCAACGGAATGGAGCCGATGCGGATGACCGCAAGGCCGATCAGCAAACCGATGACGATACCCAGCCCATGGAAGACGAAATCGGTCTTGTCGCTGGGGGTGATCACAGTGCCCACCCGCTTGGCGATGCGCTGCAGGTCTTCCTGCAAGCCGTGCACGGTGACGAGGTCACCCGCCTCGATGCGGGTATCGGCCACAAGCGTCAGCGGGTTGCCGCCGCGCTTGACCTGGAGCACGAAGACGCCGTGGCGCAACTCCTTGGTCGCCTCGATGATCTCGGCAACCGTTTTGCCGGCAAACTCCTTGTTGCCGACGACGACATCCCGCGTCGCCACGACCATGTCCATACCGTCGGAGGATTGGGTTTCAGGCCCGATCGTGTCTGCCATGCCGACCACGCCTGCGCGGCGGCCGACAACGAGAACAATGTCGCCGGTTTGCAATTTGAGATCGGGTTCGACGCCGATGATGGCGCCCGCGCGCTTTACCCGCTCGATGGCAAGTGCTGCCCCGGTTGCGCTCCTTTCGATTTCCGAGATCGTGCGCCCCGCAGCCTGAAGAACCTGGAACAGCCGTCCGACGAGATCGGGAAGGGCAGGGGTTTCCCCAGGTCCATAGACCTTGGCACCCGCCAGCATCTCGGCCTCGGCCTTGACCGCCTCGTCCCGGATGCTGCGGCCCATGAACCAGGGCAGAATGTTGACGCAGACGATGATCGCCCCAAAGGAGCCGAAAATATAGGTGACGGCATAGCCGATCGCGACATTGGCCTGCAGGCGTTGCGTTTCGTCAGCGGCAAGGCCGAGCTTGCCGATGGCTGAACTGGCGGTGCCGATGATCGCCGATTGGGTGAGGCCACCGGCGGCGATCCCGGCTGCAAGTCCCTTGTCGAGACCAAACATCTTGGCGAGCACGACGACGGTAACAAGCCCGCTGATGGCAAGCACGGCAGCCATGACAATTTCCCGGATCGACTTGCGCCCAAGCGAGCGGAAGAATTGCGGGCCGCTCTCGAAGCCGACGGCGTAAATGAACAGCGCGAAAAGGACGGCCTTGATGCCGTTGTCGATGGTGATGCCGATCTGGCTGAGCACGACTGCAACCAGAAGCGAGCCGGCGACACCGCCGAGCTGGAATTTTCCGAATTGGAACTTGCCAATCCAATATCCACCGGCCAGGGAAAGAAACAGAGCAATTTCAGGAGATTGTTGAAAAATCGACTGCAGGAATGACATAGGCCCCTCCGGATCAATGCTGCTTGTGCGCCAGAATTTGATCAGAAACGAGGGTTGCGACGGGGTCAATAAAAAACTTGCGCGGGAAGATTAACGCAGTTCAGCTTTTGTGCAGATTTGAGACTCATTGCCAAAAAAACGAAAACGCCCGGCATTTTCGCCGGGCGTTCATTCTGCAGGACCTGAGGGAGGATCTACATGTCCTGCGGAAGCGGTGTGATCAGACCGTTACTTGCCAGCGTCGAGGCGGTCGATTGCCTCGACATTGCCGGCCGACGAACCGTTCGGATCGAATTCAGATTCCAGCCACTTATCGACGATGGCCTTGGCCAGTTCCGGGCCGATGACGCGGGCGCCCATGGTGATGATCTGGGCGTTGTTGGATTTGGCGGCGCGTTCTGCCGAATAGGTATCATGGGTGAGGGCTGCGCGGATGCCCGGCACCTTGTTTGCAGAGATCGAGACGCCGATGCCGGTACCGCAGATCAGGATGCCGCGGTCGTTCTGACCGTTGACGATGGTTTCGGCCAAGCCCTTGGACAGGTCGGCATAGAAGCCGGACTGGCTGAGATTGGAGACTTCAAGGCCGCTCTTGGTGGCGAGATGGGCCTCGATGATGTCGAGAAGCGGCTTGCCTGCGCTGTCGGCGCCGATTGCGATTTTCATGGCTTTAATCCTTCCGTTGACTGTTGTTTCAGAGCGCCGAAGCGACGCGTTTGAGGATGTCGAGATAGCCTGAGACGTCCCAGGCCGAGCGGCCGATGAAAAGGCCGTCAATATGCGGTTTGGCAATCAGCTCCTCGCAATTACCGGGATTGACGCTGCCGCCGTAGAGAACCGGAACGGAAACGCCCAGGCTTGCCTTCGCCCATTCGGCAATCTCCGCATGACGCTCATCGGCATAATCGGCAGAGGCTGGAATGCCGTTGACGCCAATCGCCCAGACCGGCTCATAGGCCAGAAGCACCGGCTTTTCCTTGTCAGCGCCGTCGAGCAGCGCGAGCGCGCCTTCGACCTGGCGGCGCAGGACCGTAGTGGCTTGGCCGGCCTCGCGCTCGGCCAGCGTTTCGCCGATGCAGATGAGCGGGATCAGGCCGTGCCGGACGGCAGCGGCCGTTTTCAGGCCGACCGTACGGTCCGTTTCGCCGAAATGCTCGCGCCGCTCGCTATGGCCGAGCTCGACGATATCGAGATTGCAATCCTTCAGCATGACCGGCGAGATTTCACCGGTCCAGGCGCCGGCATCGTCCCAGTGCATGTTCTGCGCGCCGACCTTGACGCTGGTTGCGGCAAGCCGCTCCTTCACCTGACGCGTGGCCGTGAACGGCGGAATGACGAAACGCTGGACGCGGTTGTCTCGTTCCGCATCAGCCTCCGCCAGCCCGTCGGCAAAGACCATCGCCTCGGCGAGCGTCTTGTTCATCTTCCAGCTGGTTCCAACCCAGACGGATGTCTTTGTCATCGTGTTTCCTCCGCGGTCTTTCCGCTGATCTTGTGAAGCTTGATCCCGGCTTCCTTGAGGCCTTGCTCGAAGGACGGTTCGATTTCGGCGCCGGTCAGCACCATGCCGAACGCATCGAGCCCTGTCAGGAAGTGCAGGGCGGATTTGCCGAACTTGCCGTGATCGACGAGCAGAACGCTGCGTGCCGCCGACTGCATCATCTGCCGCTTGGTCTGGACCACTTCCTGATCCTGATGAAAGGCGGATGCGCCATGAATGGCCGAGCTGGACAGGAATGCCATATCGGCGCGCAGCGAGCGCAGGGCCTCCTCCGTGGTTATGCCGAAGAAGCCGTTGAACTTTTTCGAATACTGGCCGCCGAGCGAGATCACGTCGATACCGGCGACCGTTGCCAGCTTGTTGATCACGCCGAGATTGTTGGTGATGACCGTCAGCGGCCGGATCTCCTTGAGATAATCGGCAACGCCGCCTGCGGTCGATCCATCATCGATGATGATGATCTGGCCCGGTTCGATCAGCGAGGCGGCATGCTGTGCCAGCCGCCGCTTTTCCTCCGCTGCAATCTTCTCGCGATAACGGAAATCGCTTTCGAACTGCGGGCTCGACTGGATGGAGGCGCCGCCATGCACCTTGCGCAGAAGGCCTTCCTGTTCGAGGTCATCGAGATCGCGGTGCACGGTCATCTTGCTGACGGCAAAACGGCCGGCCAGATCCTCGACCGAAGCCGAGCCCGTTTCCATCAGGATATCCATGATCGCCTGGCGCCGGTCTTCGGGCTTCATCGGGATGCTTTCGCGTGGCCTGTTTCACCCGTGGAGATATAACGATACCTGTGAGAATTTCAACTGTATAAATGGTATTTTGTGATATTTTAATGTTACGATGTGATGTTTACGGACGGCGCTGCGGCGTCAAATAAGGGCTGGCCGGTTTTTCCGGCTTGAGGGAAATTGCTTTGTTGCATCAGCCTGTTGCGGCGGGGGCGAATGCCGTGCCATGACTGTTGCGGAGAACCGGACGCCGTGCCGGAGCGGGAGAGACCATTCATGACCAAGACCGACATCGCTCGCCGGGTCTATAACAACGCCTGGAAACTCGATCCGGTCGTGCGCAGCCTGCTCGACACGGATTTCTACAAACTGCTGATGTTGCAGATGATCTGGCGGCTCTATCCGGATGTCGATGCGACCTTCTCGGTCATCAACCGGACGAAAACGGTTCTCTTGACCGACGAGATCGACGAGCAGGAACTGCGCGAGCAACTGGATTATGTCCGCGGCCTGCGGTTTACCAAGAAGGAAATGATCTGGCTCGCCGGCAACACCTTCTATGGCCGCAAGCAGATCTTCGCGCCGGATTTCCTCGCCTGGCTCGCTGATTTCCAGCTGCCGGACTACGAGCTTTCGCGCAAGCACGGTCAGTATGAATTGACCTTTCCCGGCAAGTGGACCCACACCTCCATGTGGGAGATCCCGGCGCTGGCGATTATCAACGAGTTGCGCTCCCGCACGGCGATGAAGGATATGGGGCCATTTGCGCTGGATGTGCTCTATGCTCGCGCCAAAGCCAAGATGTGGTCCAAGGTCGAGCAGTTGAAGACCCATCCAGACCTGCGGATTTCCGATTTCGGCACGCGCCGTCGCCACAGCTTCCTGTGGCAACGCTGGTGCGTCGAAGCGCTGAAGGAAGGCATCGGCAAATCCTTTTCCGGCACCAGCAACGTGCTTCTGGCCATGGATACCGATCTGGAAGCGCTCGGAACCAACGCCCACGAACTGCCGATGGTGGCGGCAGCGCTTGCCCGCACCGATGCGGAGCTTGGGGCGGCCCCCTACAAGGTTCTGCAGGACTGGAACCAGCTTTACGGCGGCAACCTTCTGATCGTCCTGCCGGACGCCTTCGGCACGGCGGCATTCCTGCGCAATGCGCCCGACTGGGTCGCCGACTGGACCGGTTTCCGGCCGGACAGCGCGCCGCCGATCGAGGGCGGCGAGAAGATCATTGCCTGGTGGAAGAAGATGGGACGCGACCCCAAGGAAAAACTGCTGATCTTTTCCGACGGCCTGGATGTCGAAACGATCCTGGAAACCTACGAGCATTTTCAGGGACGCGTGCGCATGAGCTTCGGCTGGGGCACGAACCTGACCAATGATTTTGCCGGATGCGCGCCGACCCAGATCAGCGGCCTCAACCCGATTTCCATCGTCTGCAAGGTGATCGATGCCGACGGCCTTCCGGCGGTCAAACTGTCTGACAATCCCCGCAAGGCGACGGGCGAGCCTTCCGAGGTCGAGCGCTATCTCAAGTACTTCGGAACGGAAGATTTTGCCGAACTGGCCGTCAAGGTCTGAGCGGCACCCTTCACAACGAAAAACCCAGCCGGCGGAGGTGCCCGGCTGGGTTTGCGTGCGCATTCTTGGGGGATGCGCCGGGAGAACTTCAGTTCCGTTACGCGCTCATGCGGAGGCAGTCGGAGCGCGAAGCGAGCGGGTGGACCATCGACAGCAGGCGGCGCTTGGGCGCTGCAAGCAGGTTGGTCGTATGATTTTTGGCGCTTACCGTTCCCGGCTGCATTTCGCGCAGCGCGCTGGCAGCGGAGTAGAGGAGCGTTTTCATTTCATTGGTCGTGACGCCGTCCGCACGCATGACGGCACGGATCATCGGGTCTGTCAGGACCTCGTGGATCGTCAGATCGCTGTTTGCCTGGTGCATTGGGGTATTCCTTCGGGTTCGTCGTCTTTTCCGGCGGGCGGGTCCCATCCGGTGTCTCAAACTTGACATCGTTTTCATGTGGTGTTACCAGTAAGTAACATCTGAATAGTTACCGACCGGTCACACCTATGTCAAGAAGCTTTGCCGATAAAAATTCGAAATCCGTATCGTCTCCGAAACCGGCCGATATAAGGCTGGAAAAAGGTGACTGTGTGCAGGTGCGCCCGGCGCCGCGGGACCGTATCGTTTCAACGGCTTGTGAGCTGTTCCGGCAACACGGCATCCGCGGTATCGGCGTCGATGCGATCGCCGAGGCGGCCGAGACCAACAAGATGACTCTGTACCGTCATTTCGGCTCGAAGGACGACCTGATTTGCGAGACACTCAGGTTCACATCCGACAAAGCGGCCGCCTTCTGGGACCAGCTCGAAGCCGACCATCCCAAAGATCCGATGGCGCAGCTGCAGAGCTGGGTGAAAGCCCGGGCACAATGTCTGGCCGATAATAAATATGGTTGCGACCTGGCCAATGCCGCCGTCGAACTGAAAGAGCAGGGGCATCCGGCCCATGTGGTGATCGAGAACTTCAAGCTCGCCCAACGCCGCCGTCTCGAACAGCTCTGTCGCGATGCCGGCGTCAGCGAACCGGAGCTGCTATCCGACACGCTGTCGATGCTGATGGAGGGCGCGCAGGTGAGCAAGCTCGCCACCGGCAGCGAAGGCCCGTCGATGCGGTTCATGCGGGCCTGCGAAGCGGCCATCGCCTCGTTTCGCCAGCCGGCAAAGGCAGCTGTCGAAACAGTCGCCTGAATTCACAGCTGCTTAGTGGCATGTCGGATATTGCTCGCATAGGCTGATTGTTGTCACCCCCGAAGCTTTCGATGGAACAATCCGGCCCCGTGTCCATTTACTCGTTGATTGAAAGCGCAGCCTTTGCGCCTTTAGCCGCAGCCCTGCGGCGCACGCCAACGAGAAGGACAGCATGTCCCCCATACAGGACTTCATCGTCACCCCGGACCCTGCAGATTGGTGGACAGCCCATCGTGGCTCCTCGCCGATCGTCGGCACGGCTATCCATAATGGCCATGATATTCGCAGCGCGCTTGGCAACCATCTTGGTCTCAGCGACGGGGAGCGGTTGCGTGAGGAAGACCCGTTCACCGAATTTTTCATCCGCGACCTGCCAAACCGCATCGTCTTTCACCGCTCCCGTTTCGAAATCGATCTCAACCGGGCGCGTGATGGCGCAATCTACCTGACGCCGGAACAGGCCTGGGGTTTGAAGGTCTGGTCAAAGCCGCTGACGGACGATCAGATTGCAGCCTCGCTTGGCGTACATGATGCTTATTATACGATGCTTGACAGCTATCTGCGCGGCGTCGAACAGCAGTTCGGCTCCTTCGTTGTACTCGACATGCACAGCTACAATCACCGCCGCGACGGGGCGGACGGCCCTGAAATGTCTTTCGAAAAGGCGCCGCAGATCAATATCGGCACGTCCTCGATGGACCGCGAGCGCTGGGCGGACGTACTCGATCCCTTCATCGAACATCTGCGCCGCTTCCGGTTTCGTGGCGAGCCGATGGATGTGCGTGAAAACATCGCCTTTCAGGGCAAGGGCGAGCAGACCCGTTTCGTGCACGAACGGTTTCCCGAAACCGGATGCGCCATCGCCATCGAGTTCAAGAAATTCTTCATGGACGAATGGACCGGGGAACCGGACCTTGAAGCGCTGACCGCGATGCGCGAAATGATCCGTCAGTCGCTGCCTGTCCTTTTGGAAAGCCTGCGAGCGCGGCCATGACCAGCCCGCACCGCAAACAGCCGCAGGCGGCAAGCCATCACCCGCAATGGCTGGAAGACATCCTCGACTGCCTCCGCACGGACAAGTCTGTCCGCAAGGATTTTGACAATGGCGGCCGCCTTCATATCGACCGGCCTCTGCCTTTTCTCTCCGTTCATATTGCCAAGGGCAGGGAGGATCTGGCAGCGCGCGATATCGCTGCGGCCAATGCGTCCTATCTGATCGTCGAGGATATCAGCGAGGCGCTGCCGATCATCCTGGCTGTCGGCGGTGTGCTGCGCGACCGTTTCGGGGCGTTTCTGCTTTTGGATATCGACGAGTTCGATCATGACACGCTGATCACCGACGACGCCCCCTATCTGCCGCCCTTTGAGATCGGCATCGCTTCTACCTGCGACCCGGCAGCGCAGAAGGCGGGTTCGGCTTTGGCTGAGGGTGCCGATGTCGGCGAGGTCAAGTTCCGCACCCCTCATGTCAACCGGTTCGACCTGGAGGCCGACGCTCAAGCGGCGGCGCTGGCGGTACAGACCGGCTTCCCGCTGGTTGCCGTCCGCTTTGCACCGATCTACCAGGCGCCGGAATCCGGCAATATCTATCCCGATCTGCGCGAACGGCTCGTTGCCAATATCTTTGATGCCGGACTAAAGGCTTTCGCAGCCTTTGTCGGCACCACCCAGAGCCTGAAGCTGACTACACACCGGGCGCTTGGCCGCAAGGCTTTCGTCGATGCCGTCAGCCGCGCCGACCGCAGCATGGATGAAGTGGCCTCGAGCTTCGATTTCTTGCTGGCGGTCACGCCGATCAACACAGACGCCGCCTGGAAGGCATTCAAGGCGGCAAAGTTCAAGCAGGAACCGCAGTTCCTTTACCGGCCGCTGTCGGTGCAGGTCGAGGCAGAAAAACGCAAGCTCTTCTCCGTTGCATTCGATCGCTTCGAGGATCCGGTTCTCTACCATCTCTACCGTGAGAAACAGCAGGAACTGGACCTCCAGCTGTCCTTGATTTCCGCCCGCGAAACCAGCCGCTTCGTCGAATATGGCCGCGCGCTTTATGGTCCGGTCGAGCTTTCGCTCCACCGCGCGGCCACCGATATCCTCGCAAAGACTGCTTCGTTTGCCGACGATGGCGATGACGTCGAGGACGATCCGCAGACTGCCGATTGCGAAGAGGTCGCTGGGGCCGCGCGCGCCATGATCGGCGATTATCACCGGCAATATCCGGGTTTTGCAGCGGAAATCGAGTTACGCGACGACCTGCCGTCCGGCCTGATGGTGTCGGGCGAACGCCTGCTCATCTCCCGCCAGACCCTGATGCCGAAGGCACGGGTGCATGCACTGCTGAGCCACGAGATCGGCGTGCATCTCCTCACCTATTTTAATGGTTCGGCACAGGGGCTGCGGCTCTTCCGCTCCGGTCTGGCCGGTTATGAGGGCATGCAGGAAGGTCTTGCAGTCTTTTCCGAATATATGGCCGGCGGCATGACGGTCGGGCGATTGCGCCTGATTGCCGCCAGGGTCGTTGCCTGTGCGGCGATGCTGGAGGGGCGGCCGTTTACCGGCACTTACGCCATGCTCGTCGATGAACACCGGTTTGGACCGGTTGCTGCCTTTCATCTCGCCATGCGAATCTATCGTGGCGGCGGCCTGGCCAAGGATGCGATCTATCTGCGTGGCCTGTTGGAACTGCTCGGCCACCTGAAAACGGGCGGCGCCCTCGATCCGTTCTGGATGGGCAAGATTTCCGCGTCGCATTTCCGGGTGATGCAGGAATTGAGCCTGCGCGGCCTGCTCAAGGCGCCCGTCATCCGCCCTGCCTTTCTCACCCATCCGCAAGCACAAGCCCGCCTGGACAAGGCGCGGGCAGGACTGAACCCCCTGGATATGATCATCAGTTAGGAGCCACCATGCGCGTCGCATTTTTCGTCAATTCGATCGAGAGCGAGGAACCTCATTTTACCACGACCGGGCTGGCGATGGCGGCGCTCGCCCGTGGCCATGACGTCTGTTACATCGCGCCGGGCGATTTCGTCCTGCGCGCCGATGACAGCCTGATGGTGCGGGCAACAACCGTTGCCGCAGGAAAATACAAGAATGCGCAGGCATTCCACGAGGGATTCCAAGGCAAGAATGCCAAGGTCCAGACGATCGACGTTCGCGAGGTCGATATCATCTTCCTGCGCAACGACCCGTCGCTGGATTCCGACGACCGGCCATGGGCCGCGCATATTGGCGCTATGTTCGGACGTCTTGCCAGCGAACGCGGCTCGATCGTCGTCAACGACCCGGCTGGCCTGGCACTTGCGCAGAACAAACTTTATTTCCAGGGCTTTCCCGAGGCCGTGCGTCCGGAGACTTTGATCTCCAAGAGCATCGAAGAAATCCGCGCTTTCATTGCCGACCATCGCAAGGGCGTGATCCTCAAGCCGCTGCAGGGCTCGGGTGGCAAGAACGTCTTCAAGATTGCCACTCCCGACGATGCCAATCTGAACCAGATTTTCGAGGCGGTGAGTGGCGAAGGGTACCTGATCGCGCAGGGCTATCTGCCCGAAGCCAAGGCCGGCGATATCCGTTTCTTCATGATGAACGGCAAGCCGCTGCAGCGCGACGGCGCCTATGCCGCCTTCCGCCGTGTTCCGGCCAAGGGCGAAGTGCGCTCCAACATGCATGCGGCCGGTACGGCGGAAGCGGTCAAGATCACCGATGACATACTGGCCGTTGCCGAGATGGTGCGCCCCAAGCTGATCGAAGATGGCATGTTCCTGGTCGGCCTCGATATTGTCGGCGACAAGATCCTCGAGATCAACGTCTTCACGCCGGGCGGAATTCCAGACATCGCCGCCATGCACAAGGTGGACTTTTCCGAGGATATTATCGAGGCCCTGGAGAAAAAGGCCGCCATCCGCAAAGCCTATGGCGGCGCCATGTCGAACCGGGCGCTCGCAACGCTATAGCAGTCGGTTCCGTTCGCAGATGCTCCAGGCTGTTTTTGCTGATCATCTGTGCTATCGCGGGCGCCTCAACGATTGGAAGCGCCCGTGATACCCTGGACCCTCATTGACACAGCGATCATGCCCGATGGCGGCGGCGAGCTGCGGCTGAAACAGCGCGGAACAGAATTTTCGATCATGCTCGGCACGATCGAACTCATGAACAGCCGGTTGAGCGGCTCTGAGGAGGCGTTGGCCCGTCTTTCCCATGAGCGTATCCGCACCCATTCAAAACCGCATATGCTGATCGGCGGGCTGGGCATGGGCTTTACGTTGCGCGCTGCCCTGGCCGAACTGCCGCTGGATGCCCGGATCACGGTCGGGGAACTCGTGCCTGCCGTCGTTACCTGGGCGCGCGGGCCGATGGCGGCGGTGTTTGCCGGCTGTCTGGATGATGCAAGGGTAACGATCCGCGAAGGCGATGTCGGCCGCCTCATTCAGTCGGCAACCGGAGACTATGACGCGATCCTTCTCGACGTTGATAACGGGCCGGAGGGACTGACCCGCAGGGCAAACGACGATCTCTACAGCGTCGCCGGGCTACGAGAGGCGCGCAAGGCGCTCAGGCCGAACGGTGTTTTGTCCGTCTGGTCGTCAGCGCCCGATGCCGCCTTCACGCGCAGGCTGAAGCAGGCCGGCTTCGTGGTCGAGGAATTATCAGTGCGCGCCAGCACCAAGGGCCGTGGGGCGCGCCATGTCATCTGGATGGCCACGAAAAAGGCAGCCTGACACTCTTTCCGTCAGAGGCCTTCGCGTTCCAGCAGGATGCGCACTTCATCGAACCGGCGCTTGTTTTCCTCGTTCTTTTCATCGGCAGAATAGCAGGTGCTCGACAGGCAGAACTTTTTTAGCCTGAACGGTGCCGTGGCGCTCTCGAACTGGCATTCGATCGTATCGACCATGTCCTTTTTCTCAACGCCGTCGCGGGTCGAATAGGTCATGCGCGCGCCTGGCGGCTTGAGTTCGGGAAAAGACTGAACGACGCCGGTGTGCAGGGTTTCGGTCATCAGAAGATTCTTGGCGACTTTCACGCACATATCCTCAACCTTCACCGTCTGTGCAGCAGCCGGGGAGGCCAGCAGCACCAAGGCAAGCACGAATTTTTTCATGATACACTCCTGAAACGCCGGCCCCCATGCCGGTGCGCCGGTCATAACGATTATGGGCGCTTTTGGTTCCATAGCCTTGCGAGAAAACGCGTTTCGCTGGTTGTGGTTTGAGGCATGCGCACGTCACGCGTCATCATCGCAGAACAGTTTTTCAAACCGCGTCTGGCTCCTGGTCTTACGGCGTGTCATTCTGCTTTGACGCGAGGTTTGATCGTGGCGGATATTGAACGCGATATGTTGGTCTTAAACGGTGTTCTCTGGGAACCAAGCGCTCGCGCAGAAGTTTCTATGTGGCCATTTCGACAAGGATAAAAAGAGATGACGGAGATCAGTGAAGACGACATCAGATTGCGAGCCTATGCCCTTTGGGAATCCGATGGCCGCCCTGCTGGAAGTCATGATGTGCATTGGCTGCAGGCCCTGCGGGAACTGACGGAGGAAGCTGGCGCTTCAGGCGGCGATACGCCGAAAAAGAAAGCCAAGGCCGCCAAACCAAAAGCCGCTGTCCACGAAGAACCAGTCAAACCGGCTGCCCGCAAGCGCAGCAAAACTACATAATTCTTTGAAAGCTCTCCTCTCGCTGCTTCGGTTTTACGTCAGCATCTAAAAACATGCGGGAGTGAACGAAAATCAGAGCACGTCCATCGCTTTATTTTGCGATGCAAAAACTTTTTGCGCTTGCGATGCGCTTTTCGGGGGACATCATCATCGCTTTGCAACATCATGTCTTTGCGGCCTGCGTCGTGTCGCAGCTGCGTCGTTAATAACCGGTGATTAAAGGCCGGTGCTACAAGGAACGTGACCTGCGTGAAGATACTATCGGTGACGTCGGAAGTCTTTCCATTGATCAAGACCGGCGGGCTTGCAGATGTGACAGGCTCGCTGCCCAAGGCCCTGGAGGGCTATAATTGCTATACGCGCACGCTGGTGCCTGGCTACCCGCAACTGTTTTCAAAGCTTCCCGACGCCCGCCAGATCTATTTCTTCCCGGACCTGTTTGGGGCTCCTGCCTCGTTGCTTGAAGCCCGCTATGAACAGCTCGATCTTTTAATCCTTGATGCGCCCGCCCTCTACAACCGGCCAGGCGGTCCTTATCTCGACGAAACCGGCCACGATCATCCCGACAACTGGAAACGGTTTGCCGTCCTGTCTTATGTGGCATCGGCCATTGCCGGCGGATTGCTGGCCAACTGGTCGCCCGATGTCGTTCACACCCATGACTGGCAGACCGCGCTGACCTCGGTTTACATGCACTATTCCAGCAATGCCCGGAAGGTTCCAAGCGTCCTGACAATCCACAACCTGGCATTCCAGGGACAGTTCCCGACCTCGGTCGTCAGCCAGATCGGCCTGCCGCCGGAAGCCATCTCGCTCGATTGCCTCGAATATTATGGGGATGTCAGCTATCTCAAGGGCGGCATCCGTACCGCCAGCGCCATCACGACGGTGAGCCCCACCTATGCGCGTGAAGTCATCGGGCCGGACCTCGGCATGGGCATGGAAGGGGCGCTGAGCTCGCGTCCGCGCACCTTGACCGGGATCGTCAACGGCATCGACATGGATATCTGGAACCCGGCCACGGATGCCTACCTGCCTGTCAATTACGATCACAAGAGGATCAGGCAGCGGGGACAGAACCGCGCAAAACTCCTAGAGACCTTTCGCCTCGACGATGGTCCCGGACCCGTCTTTGCCGCCGTAACCCGGCTGACATGGCAAAAAGGCGGTGACATGCTGGCAGAGGTGGCAGAAGAGATCGCAGCGCTGGGCGGCCGTCTGATCGTGCTGGGCAAGGGTGAGGAACATATCGAGACGGCGCTTCTGGCGACTGCCGGCCGGCATCCTGATCGCATCGGCGTGCGTGTCGGCTATGACGAGGCGACGGCCCATCTTATCCACGGTGGCAGCGATGTCATCATCCAGCCATCACGCTTTGAGCCTTGCGGGCTTACCCAGCTCTATGCTCTGCGGTACGGTGCGGTTCCGGTCGTGTCGCGCACCGGCGGCCTTTCGGAAACCATCATCGATGCCAATGACGCGGCGATTTCGGCGCGGGTAGCAACCGGCTTCCAGTTCCACCCGGCAACGGCAGAAAACCTCCGGCTCTCCATCCACCGCGCCTTTGCAGCCTATCGTGAACCGAAGAAATGGGCCCGGCTGCAGAACCAGGGAATGAAGGCCAATTTCTCCTGGGAGCGCAGTGCCGAGCAATATGCGGCACTTTACGCGCAGCTCATTCCGGCCCGCAAGACGCGGTCCGTTCCGCGCGTGAAGGCTGCAGAATAACGGCGCCGCGATGGGCGCCGTCATCTTCGATTGATCCGTATCAGGCCGGATGCAGCAGGGTGAGGCTGCGGGCGGGAAGCTCGAAGTCAGCCGGCACGTCCGTGCCGGTTTCCGCCGCGTCTCCAGTCGTGAGCGCACAGGCCCAGGAGCCGGACAACGAATCCGGCAGCTTGAACGGCACGGGTCCGTCATGCGGGTTGAACAGGATCAGTGCCTCTGACCAGACGCCATCGACACCTTTAAGGTCGTCGCGGGAGAGACGCACGCCAAGCGTCGTGCCACCCTCGTCCTGCCACTGCTCTTCCGTCTGCTCGCCGCCGCCGGGATTGAACCATGTCACGGTCATACCGTCGCGCCAGCTTTCGCGGCGCAGCAGCGGCTGGGCCGCCCGCAAGCCCGTCAGCTGACGAACGAAATCGCGCAGTTCTTCGGCGCTGCCGGGCAGGTTTTCCCAATGGACCCAGCTGATCTCGCTGTCCTGGCAATAACCGTTATTGTTACCCATCTGGCTGCGGCCGAACTCGTCGCCGGCAAGCAGCATCGGGGTGCCGTGGGACAAGAGCAGCGTGGCAAGCAGGTTGCGCTTCTGCCGGTCGCGAACGGCGTTGATGGCGGCATCGTCGGTGGGGCCTTCCACGCCGTAATTGGCGCTACGGTTGTCGCTATGGCCGTCCTTGTTGTCTTCGCCGTTCGCCTCGTTGTGCTTCTCGTTATAGGAGACGAGGTCGTTGAGGGTGAAACCGTCATGGGCCGAGATGAAGTTGACGCTTGCCCACGGACGCCGTCCGCGCTGGTCGTAAATATCACCGGAGCCGAGCAGGCGGGCGGCGAAATCCGGCGCCGTGCCGTCGCCGTCCTTCCAGTAATCGCGCACGGTGTCGCGGTACTTGTCGTTCCATTCCGCCCAGCCCGGCGGAAAGCCGCCGACCTGATACCCGCCGGGGCCAATATCCCAGGGCTCGCCGACCAGCTTGGTCCTGGAAAGAACCGGATCCTGCGACACCGCATCGAAGAAGCCGCCACGCTGGTCGAACCCTTCGGGTTCCCGGCCAAGGATGGTGCCGAGATCGAAGCGGAAGCCGTCGATATGCATCTCCTCGACCCAGTAGCGCAGCGAATCCGTGACCATCTGCAGGACGCGCGGATGCGAGGTGTTGACCGTGTTGCCGGTGCCGGTGTCGTTGATATAGTAGCGGTGATTGTCGGGCAGGGTGCGGTAATAGGAAAAATTGTCGATGCCCTTGAAGGACAAAGTCGGGCCGAGTTCGTTGCCTTCGGCGGTGTGGTTGTAGACCACGTCCAAAATGACCTCGATGCCGCCATCGTGCAGAGCCCGCACCATGTCGCGGAAACCGTCCATGGCGCGTGGACCGTAGTAGCGCGTTGCCGGTGCGAAGAAACCCAGGCTGTTATAGCCCCAGAAATTGCGCAGACCCTTTTCCGCCAGATGGCTATCATCGGGGAAGAAATGGATCGGCAAGAGCTCGACCGAGGTGATGCCGATGCTTTTCAGATAATCGACGATAGCCTTGTGCCCGAGCCCTTCGAATGTTCCGCGCAGGTTTTCCGGAATAGCCGGGTGCAGCTGCGTGAAGCCCTTCACATGGGTTTCGTAGAAGATGGTCTTCGACCAGGGAATGTTGGGACCGCGATCGGCTTTCCAGTCATAGGCCCTCGGATCGATGATCCGGCATTTGGGCATGCCGGCAGCACTATCGCTGTCGTTGAAGGACAGGTCCTTGTCCTCCGCTTCGAGATCATAGGCGAAATGCGCGCTCGACCAGGCGACATCGCCAACCAGTTCGCGGGCATAGGGGTCGATCAGAAGCTTGTTAGCATTGAAGCGATGGCCGTTGGCCGGATCGTAGGCGCCGTGAACGCGGTAGCCGTAGAGCGCGCCGGGCTTCAGGCCGGGAATATAGCCGTGCCAGACTTCGTTCGTATATTCCGGCAGCTCGATGCGCGCCGTCTCGACCGCGCCGCTGTCGTCGAACAGGCAGAGTTCGACTCGCTCGGCATTGGCGGAAAACAGGGCGAAGTTGACGCCGTCCTTGTCCGGAACAGCGCCAAGCTGCTGCCACTCGCCGGGCTCTATTTTATGCTGGTTCACCTTGGCATCCACGTGCGAAAATCCCCTCTGTACAAAATCTGCCCCACCCAATTGTGCAGCGCATCATTTTGTTCCGTCCGGAAGAGCCCGGAATGCAAATATTTCGCTGTTCGGCTTGGGATCGGCTCTTGTTTGCTGATATCGCGGCGATCTCTTTCATCCCGGCCGGAAAAACGGCGAATATTATCTTTGCCGGATTGATGTCATGATGAAACGCGCTATTTAGCGCCTGCTGCGATCTTTTTGGCAGCCGGGGCCCTCTTTTCATTTCAGGTTTTCATGCAAGCGCCTGCATCCGACACGCGATACCCGTTCCTGGCCGAGGGTGGCGAGCTTGCGGCGCTGATCCGCGATTTCGACTGGTCAAAAACCTCGATCGGCCCGCTTTCAACCTGGCCCTATCATCTGAAATCCGTCGTTGCGATCATCCTGCGCGCCAAGGTGCCGATGATCCTTTTGTGGGGCGGCGACGGCGTGATGATCTACAATGAAGGTTATGCCGCCTTTGCCGGTCAGCGCCATCCCGTTTCGCTCGGCTCGAATGTCAGGGAACATTGGCCGGAGGTGGCGGAGTTCAATGCCAATGTGCTCAAAGTGGTGCTGGGCGGCGGGACGCTTGGTTACCGCGACCAGCATCTGGTCATCGAGCGCAACGGTTCGCCGGAGGATGTCTGGCTGAACCTCGATTACAGTGCGGTTCCGGATGAGAACGGCGTGCCGGCCGGCGTGCTGGCAATCATCAAGGACACCACTCACCGGGTGCGGACCGAGCAGCGCCTGCGCATTGCACAAGAGGCAGGCGGCATCGGCACGTTTGAATGGTACCCGCAAACCGGCATGCTGGAGGTATCGGACGAATATCGCCGCATCTGGGGCCTTGCGCCCGACGTGGTGGTGACCGACAAGCTCCTGGTTGGTCTTCTGCATCCGGACGACCGGGCCAATACCGGTCCGGCGAAACTCAGCCAGAGCAATCCGCTCGACTATGCCGAATACCGCCGGATCGACCCCCAAACCGGGCAGGTCCGATGGATTGCCCGGCGCGGCGAGGTCGTATCAAGCCCCGAAAGTGGCCAGAGGCGGTTCATCGGCATTGCGTTCGACATTACCGACCGTAAATGCGCCGAGGCTGCGGTCCGCGAGGGCGAAGCGCGCTGGCGCGGCCTGTTCGAACAGATGCAGGAAGGCTTTTTTGTCGGCGAGGTCATCCGCGACCCTCAGGGCCTGATCCACGATTTCCGGTTTGTCGAAGTCAATCCGGCATTCGAAAAGCATTCCGGCGTCCCGGCCGATAGCGCGCTCGGACGCAGCGTCCGCGACGTTATTCCGATGATTTCCGACGACGTTTTCGAAGCCTATGCCGAGGTCGTCAATACCGGCATAGCGCAGGTTTTCGAGGTTCAGGTGGCTGCGCTGGATGGGCGCTGGTTCGAGGTTCGCGCCCGCAAGGCCGCGCCCGACCGGTTTGCAGCGCTTTTCGTCGATATTTCCAGCCGCAAGCTTGCCGAAAAAGCGGTCGCCGAAAGCGAGGCCCGGTTCCGCAACCTGGCGCAGTCGATGCCCAATCACGTCTGGACGGCGTCGCCGGATGGCATGCTGGACTGGTTCAACGACCGGGTCTACCGCTATAGCGGCGCGCCTGCGGGCACTCTGGATGGCGAAAACTGGGGTGTCATCGTTCATCCCGACGATATCGGCGATGCCGCCGAAGCCTGGGCCGCGGCCCGTCATACCGGTGACCAATATGAGACCAAGTTCCGGCTTCGCCGGCATGACGGCGCCTATCGCTGGCATATCGCCCGTGCCGTTTCGCTGCGTGACCGCGCCGGCCGGATAGAGAAATGGATCGGTACCAACACCGATATCCAGGAACAGAAGATCGCCGAAGCGGCGCTGGCGGAACTGGCGTCAACGCTCGAACAGCGGATCGAAGCACGCACGTCCGAACTGCTCCAGACCCAGGATGCCCTGCGCCAGAGCCAGAAGATGGAATCGATCGGCAACCTCACTGGCGGCGTCGCCCATGATTTCAACAATCTGCTGCAGGTGATCAGCGGCAATCTTCAGCTGCTTTTGAATGAAGTGCCCGGCAATGAGCGCGCCGAGCAGCGCGTCCAGAATGCCATGGCCGGTGTTGCGCGCGGCTCCAAGCTCGCCTCGCAACTGCTGGCATTCGGCCGACGCCAGCCGCTCGCGCCGAAAGTCGTCAATATCGGCCGCCTGTTGCGCAATCTCGACGATATTTTGCGCCGGTCTCTCGGCGAGGCCATCGAAATCGAGACAATCGTCGCGGGTGGTTTGTGGAACACCCATATCGATCCCGGCAATGTCGAGAATGCTATCCTCAATCTCGCCATCAATGCTCGCGACGCGATGAGCGGTAGCGGCAAGCTGACGATCGAGGCGGGTAACGCCTATCTCGATGCCAAATATACCGAGGCTTATGCGGACGTTCCGCCCGGCCAATATGTTCTGCTGGCGGTGACCGACACTGGCTCGGGCATGGCGCCGGACATCCTGGAAAAGGTATTCGAACCCTTCTTCACCACCAAGCCGGAGGGCCGGGGCACCGGGCTCGGCCTGTCGATGGTCTATGGTTTCGTCAAGCAATCGGGCGGCCATATCAAGATCTACAGCGAACTGGGGCATGGCTCGACGATCAAGCTCTATCTGCCCCGGTCGATGCAGTCGGAAGACGTTCTGATCGAGCGGGATGCGGGACCGATCACCGGCGGCAGCGAAACCATCCTCGTGGCCGAGGACGACGAAGCCGTTCGCGAAACCGTCGTCGCCATTCTCACCGACCTTGGCTACCGTGTCTTGAAGGCCAAGGATGCGCAGAGCGCGCTGACGGTGATCGAAAGCGGTGCCTCCATCGACCTGTTGTTCACAGATGTGGTAATGCCGGGCACGTTGAAAAGCCCGGAACTGGCACGCAAGGCGCGGGAACGGCTGCCGCAACTGAGCGTCCTGTTCACATCCGGCTATACCGAAAACTCGATTGTCCATTCCGGCCGCCTGGATGAAGGGGTCGAACTCTTGAGCAAGCCCTATACGCGGGAAGCGTTGGCCCGCCGGATCCGCCATGTTCTGGCAAAGGAACCGGCTGTGGCATCACCGGCGCAAACACCGGCACATGACGCTGCCAACGATCAGAAACCGGACGGGAAAAAGACTGTCCTCGTCTGCGAGGACGATTGGCTTATCCGCGCCAGCACGGTCGATATGCTGGAAGACCAGGGACATATCGTTCTGGAGGCTGCCGACGCGAAGACAGCGCTTGCCGTGCTGTCGGAACAACCGATCGATGTTCTGGTCACGGATGTCGGGCTTCCCGATATGTCGGGCGTGATGCTGGCGGAGCGTGCCAAGGTTCTGGTTCCCGGCCTGCCGGTCATATTCGCCACCGGCAACAGCCATGTTGAGGGCGTGACGCTCGGGCCGAATGTGCAACTGGTGGTCAAGCCTTTTTCCGGCGAGGCATTGGCGCAGGCTATCGCTCTTGTGACACGAGGGTAAAGTCTCAAGACGCTTTTTCAGCAACATCCGTTCCCATAATGGAACAAAACACCGTGCGTTTTTCTTCGACGCGGGGTTGCAGGTGACAAAGCTCCCGGTGAGTGCTCTAACTTTCTAAAATGCAAGAAAGTGCCATTGCGGCGGTGTGAGCTGAGGGGTCGGCCTATGAGAGCATCTGGTAATATCAGGCTGTTGGTCTTGCGGTTGTGGTGCTTGGCGGCTTTGGTGCTGGGTGCCGGTCCAGCGATGATCCAGCCGGCCCTCGCACAGGCGGCAAATTCACAGACGGCAAATCCACAGACGGGAAGTGTACAGGCGGCAAGTCCACCGGCGAGCTCCGACAAGGTCGATCAACTGATCAAGCTGCTCGACGACCCCGAAATACGCGCCTTGCTCAACAGGCAGACGGCGGCACCCGTTGCCGACGCTGATACCAATATGTCCGCGACGGAGTTCAACGCCTTTGGCGACCGGGTGCGGGATCATCTGCGTCATATCGGCCAGGCCATTCCGCTGCTCCCTTCCGAGTTCATGCGCGCGGGCGCAACCATTGCTGACGATATCAACGGCCATGGTCCCTTCGGTGTGTTCGTGCTGTTTCTGACACTGGTGGCGATCGGCCTTGGGGCGGAATGGCTGTTTCATCGCATTGGACGCCGCAGCCGCATGCATGCAAATCTGGCCCATGCGGACGGTGCGCCGGAAAACCCGCTCTATGCCGCCGGCCGGCACCTGTTTGCGCTTTTGGCCCCGCTCGTCGCGTTCAGCTTGGCAAGCCTTGGCCTGTTGATGGCGATGACATGGCCGCCGCTGCTCGATGCGCTGATGCTGCCTCTGCTTCTGGGCGTCATTGCCTGCCGTTTCGTTATCCGGATTGCCCGGCTGCTGCTGCTTGGGCCGGCGAGCGGCGCTTCCGAAGCGGCTGGCCTTGCCGCTGCCGATCACGCCTCCGGGGCCTTCTGGTACAGGCGGATCTTCTGGTTGTCGTGCATCCTGTTTACCGGCTGGTCCCTGGCGGGCGTCATGGAAGCCTTGACCATTGCGCCGGCAGTGCGGGGCGTCGTCGTCTATGCCCTTGGTCTCGGACTGCTGCTGGTCGGTATTGAAACCATCTGGAACCGCCCGGCAGCGATCGCCCGCCCGCATGGCCGGGGCGCTGTCGAATGGGCGCTGACATTCTATCTCTGCCTGCTCTGGGTGCTCTGGGTTGCAGGTCTCGTCATCATTCTTTGGGTGGGCATCTATGCGCTGATATTGCCGGGCATTCTGAAAGCCACCACGGCAGTGTCGAGAAACGCGTTCGCGGCCCGGCCCGGAATGCCCGGCGGCAATCCCGTTATCGAGGTTCTTGTGGAACGCGGCGCGCGGGCGGCCATCATCACGCTTGCCGTGCTCTGGCTTGCCTTCATTGTCAGTAAGCGCTCGTCGATGTTTACCGGCGAGGGCATGGCGGATCATATCATCCAGGGCGTTTTGGCCGGTGCGGTCATTCTGCTGGTCGCCGACATTCTCTGGCAGATCGTCAAGGCGGTGATCAACCGCACGCTGGAACAGGCCAGGAGTTCCGCGACCGGCGACACGGCGCATGGCGCGCGCAATGGGCGGCTTTTGACATTGTTGCCGCTGCTGCGGACCGTGCTAGCCGTACTGATCGCCGTCATCGCCGTGTTGATGGTTCTCTCCGGCCTTGGCGTTCAGGTGGCCCCGCTGATTGCTGGTGCGGGCATTTTCGGCGTGGCCATCGGGTTTGGTTCGCAGACCCTGGTCAAGGATGTGATCAGCGGCGTTTTCTACATGATGGATGATGCGTTCCGGGTCGGGGAATATATCCAGAGCGGCAGCTACAAGGGCACCGTGGAATCGTTCAGCATCCGCTCTGTGCGGCTGCGCCACCATCGCGGCCCGGTCTTCACCGTTCCGTTCGGTACGCTCGGTGCCGTCCAGAACATGAGCCGCGACTGGGTGATCGACAAATTCACCATCTCGGTCGGCTACGACACCGACATCAACAAGGTCCGCAAGATGGTCAAGGGTGTTGGCGCAGCGCTGCTCGAGGACGAGGAATATGGCTCGATGATCCTGGAAACCCTGAAGATGAAGGGCGTCGAACAGTTCGGCGACTATGGCATCAACCTCAGCTTCGCGATGATGACCAAACCGGGATACCAGACGACGATCCGCCGCAAGGCCTATATGATGATCCGGGAAGCATTCACCACCAATGGCATCGTCTTTGCCTCTCCCACAGTCCAGGTCGCCAGCAACGACCCGTCGGCAGCGGCAGCCGCGGCTGCGACGGTGAAGGCGGCGATGGATCAGAAGAAGCTGGCCGAAAGCGGGGAGGGTGCCTGATGGCAGGTGCTATTCCTCGTAGAGGTCCCGCAATGTCTTCAGCGTTTGTTTGAGGACTGGTGGTGGAACGATGCCCAAACGTTTAACGAGGGGTTTCTTGTCAAGCGCGCGGGACCAAAGGAGCGGCGCTTCACCATGTCAAAGCGTCGTCATCTTTATTGCCAAATTCGGACCATCCGGAGACATCATCCCCGTTTGCTGCCAGCCGTTTGGCATCGGCGGCCCAGCCTTGTCGCGGTGACGTGATCACGCGCTCAATGATGATGCTACCCGCGTCAACGATGAGCTGAACATGATCGCCGGCCGTGGCGCCCAATTCCATCAGCATTGGCTTGGGGATAATGATATATGTCGAATTGCCGGATTTCTTGACGGTGCTCAACATCGCATCCTCCAGGCCGCTGAGGTGGATTGATTCTTATCATTCAAGCGATGAAGTGACAGCCATGTTGCCAGCAATCTGGGGCAGGGTCTTTGGCTCAAGAGACAGGGAGGAGGCCGGAATCTCTCCGGCCTTCGCTCCTGATTAGCGCTGGCGGGCCTTGCGGGCGGCATAGCGGCGATCGCGCTCGGCCTTGCGCTCGGCTTCGTCGGCAACGACGCGGGCGATGCGATCGCGGGCGGCTTCTTCGCGGGCGGCAGCTTCGGCTTTCGATTCCAGCTCGGCGGCGGCGGTCAGCGCTGCGGCTTCTGCGAGCTGGCGCTCGTTTTCTTCCTGCTTCAGGCGGTCGCGTTCGGCGCGGCGGGCTTCGCGCGCAGCCGTATTGGCCTGCCGCTCGGCGAGCTTTGCTGCCAGTTCCGGGTCATCAGCCTTCGGTGCCGATGCAAACTTCTTCAAAAGCTGCTGCTTGGCTTCGGCTGCGGCTTTGCGCCGATCGGCAAAGCCATTATCGGATGCGTGTCTCAATCTTCGTCGTCCTTGTTTGTCGATTCAGGTTTGTAAATTTAGCTCTGGCCGGTCATGGCCGGGAGAACATTCGTCGCCGTGCCGGCCGGCATCTGTGTCGTTTCGCATTTTGCGCCTTCCCAAGATAGGGTGGAAGCGCCAAAAAAATAGAGAGGCCGCCGTCTTTTGCGTCCTATTTCAGTAGAACTGAATGATAACAGCTATATGGCGGCCGTAAAAGCCGCGACAAACAATCAGCGTTTTGTTTGTTTTTCAGCGGCCGCCGCCTTGGCGGTTGCAGCAGCTTCCTTTTCCAGCCGCAATTCGCGCAGCCGCAGGGTCTTTGCATCCCGCTCGGCTGCCACGGCATCGATCTCGGAAATCGTCCGGCTGCGGGCCATGAACTGGGTCTGTGTCCGGCTGAACGCCGTTTCCGCCTGATCGCGGGCTTTGGTCGAATTCTCGGTCAAAATCATATCCTGGTGCTGTCGCACCGGCGTTTCGTCCAGATCGTTCTGTCGAAGACGGCGCGTGGTTTGGCGGTTTCGCCAAGAAAAAAGGCCAGGCGACTAGCCTGACCTTCCATTGGATTTCGCCTCGTCGACGATGCCAGTACATCCGTGGTCATCGGAGAGGCTACGTCCGATTTAAGCAGCCTGAAGCTGGCAAGCGGACATTTTGCCCGACTTGTTGTCGCGTTCCATCTCGTAGCCAAGCTTCTGGCCTTCGACGATTTCGCGCATGCCGGCCCGTTCGACAGCGGAGATATGGACGAATACGTCCGGACCGCCGTTGTCAGGCTGAATGAAGCCGAAGCCCTTGGTGGAATTGAACCATTTAACTGTGCCAGTGGTCATAACGAACCCTTTCAATAGCAACAAATATCCGTCACCGTACGACGCACGGTGATCAGCAGTCTCGATTTTTGAAGGGGGAAGTTCGTCAGAGACGCGGCAAGCGCGGGCAGAAACAAATATCAGTCAAACAACTATCGATGACAGGTATATAGGCTGTCCTTTACGTCCTGTCAACTTTTAGTTTTTTTGGCTGCGCCGGATAATATTTCCGGTTGTATTCCTTTCTTCTTCCCGCGTCTTTATTCGTCGCCGGAGAGGCAAAAATTTCACGACTGCAATCCGGCTCATCCTTGAACAGTGATTTTCAATTGTTCAGCAAATGACGACAATGCGTCCAGCTTTGTGTGCCTATCGAACCCCGCCAATTGAGCCCATTTATAGCGGCGACACCAAGCCCAACTTGGGCACACCGCGATACCACATATCTGAGGCGAAGCGTTGGGACTGCCCGCAGCACATGCCTGCGGCGATCCTCAAGCGGCGCTTACAGAAGCTGGAAGGCCAAGGGAGAAACAGCATGACCGATTATGGCTATGTGCACCGGGTGAAGGCCGGCGCACCGGGAAATCCGATCTTTTTCGTCTTTCACGGGACCGGCGGCGACGAGCGGCAATTCTTCGATTTCGGCGGCGATCTGCTGGCGGATGCGACGATCGTCTCGCCGCGCGGTGACGTGTCGGAACATGGCGCGGCGCGCTTCTTCCGCCGCACCGCAGAGGGCGTCTACGACATGACGGATCTTGCCCGCGCGACCACCAAGATGGCGGAGTTCGTGGCGCGGCTCTCGGCAGAGCATGAAGCCTCGGACGTGATCGGCCTCGGCTTTTCCAACGGCGCCAATATTCTCGCCAACCTGTTGATCGAGACGAGCCTGTTTAACAAGGCGATCCTCCTGCATCCGCTCATTCCCTTCAAGCCGAAGGACAATCCGGCGCTTGTGGGAAGACAAATCCTGATCACCGCCGGCCAGCGCGACCCGATCTGCCCGGCGCCGCTGACACAGGCCCTTGCCGATTATTTTGCGGCGCAGAAGGCGGTGGTCGACATGGAATGGCACACGGGCGGGCATGATATCCGGCCGAACGAGATCGAGGCGATCAAGCGGTTTTTGGGGTGAGGCTTTTTCACCTCCCCCTTGAGGGGGGAGGTCGCAGCGCAGCTGCGGGAGGGGGTGACGGCCGCATATTCAACAGGCAATTGCGTGCGCCGCAGTCACCCCACCCCGGCACGATGTGCCGACCCTCCCCCTCAAGGGGAGGGTGAACACTCAATACCCCCGTGCAGCCCCCGACGTCGCGCGGCTGTCCATGGCGCCGTTGTAGCGGGCGCCGCCGCCCTCCTCGATCTCGGTCAGGTTCTTGCCCCCGACGAGGATCCCGGCCGCCTGGCCCCAGATGGTCCAGCCCGGATCTACGGCGACGTCATGGCCCATTTCCGTCAGCAGTTTCAGCGTATCCGACGACAGCGCGAAGGGTTCCATGTACACTTTATCGGGCAGCCATTGATGATGGATGCGCGGGGCGTCGATGGCTTCCTGGATGCTCATGCCATGGTCGATGACATTGATGATCGCTTCGAGTGTGATGGTGATGATGCGCGCGCCGCCGGGACTGCCGATGACCATGAACGGCTTGCCGTCTTTGGAGATGATCGTCGGGCTCATCGATGACAGCGGCGTTTTCTTCGGTTCAATCGCATTGGCTTCCCCCTGGACCAGGCCGTAGAGATTGGGCGAACCGGGCTTGGAGGTGAAATCGTCCATCTCGTTGTTGAGGAGGATACCGGTTCCCGGAGCAACGACGCCCGCACCGAACGAGCCGTTCAGCGTATAGGTGACCGCGACCGCATTGCCGTCATTGTCGATGATCGAATAGTGGGTGGTCTCGGTGCTCTCGCCCATGCCCTTTGGCATCAGGTCCTTCGAAATCCCAGCCTTGAAGGGATTGATCCGAGCGCGGATTTCCTTGGCATAGGCCTTGTCCGTGAGCTTTTCGACGGGGTTTTCGACGAAATCGGGATCGCCGAGCGCCGAGTTGCGATCGACATAGGCACGGCGCATCGCCTCGACCATCGCATGCACCGTTTCGGCCGAGCCATAGCCGAGATAGGAGAGTGGATAGCCTTCCAGCACGTTGAGGATTTCACAGATGATGACGCCGCCAGAGCTTGGCGGGGGCGAGGAGGCAATCTCATAGCCGCGATAATTGCAGGTCACGGGTTTCAATTCCCGGACCGTGTATTGCTCGAAATCGGTCTTGGCGAGAATACCGCCGGTCGCCGCACTCGCCTTGACGATATCGCCGGCAATCGCCCCCTTGTAGAAGGCGTCCGGGCCTTTCTCCGAGATGCTGGCCAGGCTAGCGGCCAACTCCGCCTGGACCAGGGTGTCGCCGATCGAGAACGTCTTGCCGTCGGGCTTGAGGAAGATTGCGGCGGCGGCCTTGTCCATGGACAGTTTCTTGGCGCCGTTCTGCAGCGAGGCGACATCGCCCTGATCGAGCACGAAACCGTCCTTGGCAAAGCGGATGGCGGGCGCCAAAAGTTCCTGCCGAGACAGCGTGCCGTATTTTTCCCGCGCCGTCTCAAGGCCCAGGACGGAGCCGGGCACGCCGACGGCCAGATAGCCGGCGGTGCTGGCACCCTTGACGATCTCGCCCTTGCTGTCGAGATACATGGTCTTGGTGGCGGCGAGCGGTGCGCGTTCGCGGAAATCGAGGAAGGTGGTCTTGCCGTCTTTCAGCCGGATGGTCATGAACCCGCCGCCGCCGATATTGCCGGCGGTTGGATAGACGACGGCCAGCGCATAACCGACGGCAACCGCCGCATCGACGGCATTGCCGCCCTTCTTCAAGACCTCGACGCCGACATCGGAAGCGAGATGCTGGGCGGTGACGACCATGCCATGTTCGGCCTTGACGGGCTCGGGCGAGGCCGCTGCCGCGGGGTTAAGCGGTAAGAGAGCAATGGAAACGATAAGCGCGGCAATCGCGCCGGTACGGGGGTGAGGCAACATGGTGTTTCTCCCGGTTCCGGTTTTCGGATCGGCCATCTTCGCCGAGATCGGCCGGCAATGCCAGCTTTTGCTATGCTGCAAAGCCGCAATCGCCGGAGCCTGCTATCGTGTTATCGCGGCGGAATGACCTTGCCGGGGTTCATGATGCCGTTGGGATCGAGCGCCGTCTTGATGCGGCGCATGACGCCAATCTCCGCTTCGCTGCGGGAATGATCGAGGAAGTCGCGCTTCAGCGTGCCGATGCCGTGTTCGGCCGAGATCGAGCCCTTGTATGTGCGCACGAGATCATAGGCGATGGCGTCGATCTCATGCAGGTCCTCATCGCGCGGTGCCTTGATCCAAGCTGCCACATGCAGGTTGCTATCGCCGACATGGCCGAAGAAGGAGACGTGGGCGGCGGGAAAACGCGCCAAAAGCGCTCTTTCGCAATCGCCGGCGAAATCGTCGAGCTGTCCCACCGGCAGGCTGACGTCGAGATTGATCAGGCCCGGCAGAAGCTGATCCATCATGTGGCCCTCGCGCACCGACCAGAAGGCGCGGGCTTCCTTTTCCGACTGGGCGATCAGCGCATCAGTGACCAGGCCATTTTCGAAAGCCTTGGCAAGGAAAGCCTCGAAACGGTCCTTGTCCTCATCGCTGCCGTCGACATCCTGTTCGATGATGACGGCAAACGGATAGGCCTTGTCGAAGAACGTCAAATTGAGCGCTTCGGCGTTGAAGCGGAAATAGCTTTGCCACATGGCTTCGAAGGCCGACAGGCCTGAAAGACTGCGCTGGGCCGATTTGAGCAGCGCGACGACGGACACGTAGCTTTCGATGGCGCACAGTGCGGTCAGCCGGGAGGCGGGCAGGGGGCGCAGCCGCAGCACGGCGCGCGTGACGATGCCGAGCGTGCCTTCCGAGCCGATGAACAACTGGCGCAAATCATAGCCGGTATTGTTCTTGGTCATGCGGTTCAGCGACGACAGCACGGTGCCATCGGCCAGCACCGCCTCGAGGCCCAGCACATTGTCACGGGTGACGCCATGGCGGATCACGCGGATGCCGCCGGCATTGGTGGAGATATTGCCGCCGATCTGGCAGGAGCCGCGGGCACCCAGATCGATCGGCAGCAGGAAGCCGGCGGTTTCGGCGACAAGCTGCGCCACCTCGAGCGGCGTGCCGGCCAGAAGGGTCATGGTGCCGGCGGCGATGTCGATCTCCTCGACGCCGGACATGCGCTCCAGCGATATTGCGATATCGCCAGCGCGCGCATTGGCGCCGCCGGCAAGGCCGGTGAGGCCGCCCTGTGGCACGACGGGCTGGCAGTGCCGGTCGCAGATGAAAAGGGCGGTTGCGACCTCTCCGGTGCTGGCGGGACGCAAAACGGCAAGCGGTAGAGCTTTACCGGTGCCACTGGCATCGCTGCGGTAACGGCCACCGATGGCCTCGCCGGTCAGCACCACGTCTGTACCAAGGGCTTCGATCAGGTCGTCGATAACGGTCATGGTTTTCTTCTCCGCTTCAGCCCTGCCGGGCACCGTAATGGGCGGGCGCATGGAGGAAGGAGGGCAGCTCGGCAACCGTCCGGCAGCCAAGCTGGGCCATCGCGCCGGACAGTTCAGCCTTGAGGATATCAATCAGATGACCGCCACCGGCGGCCCCCATCGCGGCGCTGGCAAACACGAAGGGGCGGCCGATCAGAACAAAATCGGCGCCGAGCGCCAGCATGCGGGCGACATCGAGGCCCGAGCGGATACCGCCATCGGCGGCGATCAGCACGCCTTGACCCAGCGCCACGCGAATGGCGGGCAGGACGGAGATGGCGGTAGGGGCCGCATCGAGCTGACGGCCTCCGTGATTGGAGACGATCAGGCCGTCGGCGCCCATGGAGAGATAGGCCTGCGCTTCCGAAACGTCGAGCACGCCCTTGATCAGCAGCGTGCCTTTCCAGGCATCGCGGATGCGGCGCACGCGGTCGGCGCCGAGATGACCGGTCATGACGCGGCCGACGAATTCAGCCGACTGTTTCAGCGACGAACCCTTGGGGTAATAGGGCGACAGGTTTTCGAAATCGGGAATGCCGTGGCGCAGCACATGGCTTGCCCAATGCGGATGGGTGGCGATCTGGACCATCGTCTTTAGATCGAGGATCGGCGGCACGGACATGCCGTTGCGAATATCGCGCTCGCGGCGGGTCGGCGCGGGGATATCGACGGTCAGAACCAGCGTCTGGTAGCCGGACCGGGCGGCACGGACGAGCATATCGGCTTCCATGGCCGGATCGTTGGGCGGATAGAACTGGAACCAGCCATTGTCGCCGGTGACCGGTCCGATGGTTTCCATGGCGCGATTGGCAAAAGTCGAGAGCACATGCGGTATGTTGTGAGCCTTGGCCGCTTTCGCGATCGGCACTTCGCAGCCTGGCCAGAGCAGGCCGGCAAGACCGAGCGGGGCAACGCCGAACGGCGCATCGAACCGTTTTCCGAGCACAGTGACGCTCAAATCCGGCGCGGGCGCTTCCGACAGGTAGCGTGGCATCAGTTCGATCGTGTCGAAAGCTTCAGCATTGCGCCGGACGCCGCTTTCCCGGCCAAGGCCGCCGATCAGATAGTCATGTACAAAGCCCGGCATGCGCCGCGCGGCCGCTTTCTCCATATCGGGGATGCAGGGAAAACGTCTGTGAAGATCTGTCATGCTTGGTCCGGATGCTCCTCGAATCGCCGGGAACCTTAGCGGGTTTAGCCTGTTGGCCGAAAGCCCCTCACCCTAACCCTCTCCCCGCATGCGGGGAGAGGGGATGACAGAGTTTGCCGCTTGTCCTTCGCCCCGCCCAGCGGGGAGAAGGTGCCCGAAGGGCGGATGAGGGGCCTTTCTGAGGAGCCCTACGCCGCTTCCCGGACCAGAGCCTGCGCCATGCAATGGATGCCGCCGCCGGTCTTGGAGATTTCGCTCATATCGACGGCGGCGACTTCGAAGCCGCGGGCGCGCAGTTTGTCGATCAATGTCTTTGACGATATCGGGGCGATGACGCGGTCGCGGCCGAGCGACATGAAATTGCAGCCCAGTGCCATCGTGTCCTGGAAGGGCACGTCGATGATTTCGTGGCCCTTGGCCTTCAGCCAATCGACAATGCCCGGTTCCGTGCAGGCAAGGCAGACGGCCGTCAGCTTGGGCGCGATCGGCACGACCATCAGGTCGATATGCACATAATATTCGTCAATGAAGGCAAGGCGGGTTTCCCAGCCCTCCTTTTTGAACCAGTCCTCCACCTGACGGGCGCCTTCCTCCTGCGTGCGGGCGCCGCCGCAGCCGATCAGCACGACGCCGTCCTCGATCACGTTGAAATCGCCGCCCTCGAAGGTGCCTGCCGTCACCATGTCATAGATGGGAATGCCGAGCTTTTCATAGGTGCGGATGGCGGCATAGTTTTCGCCGCGCCGCCACCAGTTGGCCATGGCGGTGATGATGGCGCCATAGGGGGTCATGACGCTCGAATCGCGCGAATAGACCTGCATCGGCAGCTCCGGCGTCGGCTCATGCCAGTGGATCTTAACGCCGAAATGCTCATAGGCCGAGACCAATTCCTTGTGCTGCGACTGCGCCACCTGGATATTGCAGGGCGCCTCGCGCAGATGCTTGCGCGACAGCGAACTGGTGGAGAGGTGCCGCAGATGCGCCGGCGAGCCGAGCAGAACGTCGCTCAAGGGATCGGTCTCGTTCTTGAAGCCCCAGCGGGTAAGCGGCGCGGTGCCGCCTTTCGGATTGCGGCGCTGAAGCGAAAAAGGCTCGTTGAACTGCATGTCATGCCTCCGGGGTTGAGGGTTTGGGGATCCACCAGTCGCGGCCACGGGCGGTGGTCACATATTCGGGCCAGCGGAAATGGATGGGGGGTTCGTAATCGCAAAGAGGCGGGATCCACTTTAATCCGCCGATGCCGCCACCGGTGCGCTCGTTAAACTCGGTTTTGGCGGCTTTGCGAAGAGTATCGTCTTGCAAAAGCCGGATGGCAGAGACCGCAATCGTCTTGGCGGCGCAGAGCACGGTCGGATCGATGGTGGCCGGTATGCCGCCGAGCGCATTGGAGACCCAGACGGGATAGGTGTAATCCGCCGGTGCCTTCAGCGCCGGACGGGCGATGTAGAAGCGGGCAGTCGGCGCGTGCCAGCTCATGTCGGTATAATCGTCCGAGGTGGAATTCAGCTGCGACGGGGCGAGATCGCGCCGCAGGATGGCTTCTGCGTCCTGCGGTGAAATCAGCTTTTCCATCTCGTCGATGAAAGGATTTTCCATTGTCTCGACGCCCAGGTTTGCCTGAATTTCGCGGGCGGCGGTCCTTGCGGCCGCGTCCCAGCGCGGCGGGCCGACGCTCTGCAGGGCGTCCCAGACGAGATTGGCCATCGCGTGGTTGGCAAGCCCGGGCCGGGATTTGGAAACCCAGTGGCGTTCGTAGCGGCAGCCGGTCATGGTAGCCGCCGCTGCGGCATTGCGGTCGAGCACCGAGGCCACTTGCTCGGCCATGGCGATGGTTGGCACGCGGATCATATATTGGATTTCGGCAAGGCCTGCCGGCAGGTTGTCTGCGGTTGCCTGGCCCGCCGTCAGGATCGCCTCGCTGATCGACCAGCCGCCCTGATGGGTAAGCATCGAATCGCGCAGTGCCTTGGACGCCATGTACATGGTCATCAGCGCATCGTTGGCACCGGGCGCGCGCACGGCGGAATGCGATTGCGGGATCGGCGCATCGTCGCTGCGGCCCCAGGCTTCCGGCTGGTCGCAGATGAAGCGGTAGATCATCGAATAGGCAGCACCACAATGGGTATCCCAGCGCACCGTATTGCACATTGGCAGCATGTAGAACGGGTGGAACGAAAACATGCCGTCCAATCCGTCATAATAGCCCTTGGCCGCGTGGATCGGCTTGGAGCCGCGCACTTTTTCCGCCGGTTCGCCGGTGAAGCGCAGGATGCCCTTGATATCGTGCCGCTGCATCGCCGCCTTGGTGGCGAGCAGGCCGCCGAGTGCGCCGATACCCAGCGCCGAATGCGGATCGGTATGGCCTCCCGCCTCAAAACTCAGGTTTTCGCGCGGTTCGCGGCGCGTCGTGGCCGCCTGGCAATTGCCGGGTACCGCGTCATATTCCGCATACATGCCGATGACGGGGCCGGGACCGTTGCTCCATTCGGCCGAGAAGGCTGTCGGCATGCCGGCTGAGCATTCCTCGACGGAAAAGCCCTGTTTGCGCAGGAGATCGACATACCAGGCGGCCGATTCATATTCACGCCAGGCGGTTTCGCCAAACGAGAAGATCCGCGCCGTCCAGTCCGACAGGTCGGCCCGGATGGTCTCGACATAGCTCAGGGCTGAGGTCTGGGCGGCGGATATCGGCACGAGGGTTCGTTTCGCTGGAGGGATCGGCTGAGTTGCTGCGATCAGTTAAGCGCCGATCCAATCTTTGAAAAAGTGAAATGTTTTCCCGCCTTCGACAAATTAAGTTCGCCAATGCTCAAAATCCGGACTAGCCTTTCGCCATTATCAGGAGGGCGCCGATGCAGAGAATTCCATCGACACAGGCTTTGCGGGCGCTGGAGAGTTTTGCACGCCATGGCACGGTCTGGAAGGCTGCCGACGAACTCAACCTGACGCGCAGCGCCATCAGCCATCAGCTGCGCCTGCTGGAGCGGGAGCTCGGCTTCCAGATCTTCAACCGGGTCGGCACGCGCATCGAATTGACCGAGCAGGGGCTGGGATATGCCGCGGATATCAGGCAGGCGCTGAACGCCATTGCGGGGTCGGCCTCGCGCCATGCCAGCCGCGGCGTCAGCGGTTCGATCACCGTCAGCTGCCCGCCGGGCTTTGCCTCCAACTGGTTGTGCAATTACATCTCGCATTTCCGCGACGCCTATCCGGATGTGCGCATCTCCATCGTCACGCCGCGCCGGCTCGACGATATCAGCAATCCCGATGTCGATGTTTTCATCGCATTCGGCACGGGAAACTGGCCGTCGATGCAGGTGGAACTGATCATCGAGGTGGAGTTTGCGCCGCTCTGCAGCCCGGTCCTCTTGAACAAGATCGGCGGGTTGAACGACCCCAGCGATATCAAGAAGATGTGCCTGCTGCACCTCACCGACTACGAGGACTGGGAGACCTGGCTGGCATTGGCGGGGGTGGACCAGAGCTACGCGTCGACCGGCATCGTGTTTTCCGACATGAACCTGGTTTTCGCCGCGACTTTGTCGGGACAGGGGGTTGCCGTGGGCGACCGCTTTACCTGCCGGCACGCCATGAACAGCGGGCAATTGGTGCAGCCCTTCGATATCAGCATCAATTCCAGCCGCTCCTATTACCTGGTGACATCGGAGGCCAAGGCCGACAACCAGGCCGTGGTGGCCTTCAGTTCTTGGCTGCGCTCGGAAATGCTTAAAAATGACGCAGATGCCTAGGCAACGGCGTGGGGAGAAGGCGGCTTTTGGCAAATTATATTTGTCCAAGCGGGGAAAAGATTTCGTTTGTCCTGCCGCTCAAACGCCCATACGATTTCGGGGGTTGGAAAAGGAGCGTCGATGAAGAGCGGACACGAGGCGGCCGAAATCGCAGCGAGCGGGATAGGCAAGGCCTATGGCGATTTCCATGCCCTGAGCGATATCTCGCTGACCATCGGCTCCGGTGAGTTCCTGACACTTCTCGGCCCCTCCGGCTCTGGCAAAAGCACCTTCCTGATGATCCTGGCCGGCTTCGAGACGCCGACATCGGGGACGCTTCGCAAGAACGGCGCGGATATCACCACCGTCCCCGCCGAAAAGCGCGCTTTCGGCATGGTCTTCCAGGGCTATGCGCTGTTTCCGCATATGACGGTCGAGCAGAACATTGCCTTTCCGCTGCAGGTGCAGGGACGCGCTGACACTGACATCAAGAGCAGCGTCGATCGGATCATCGATCGTGTCGGCCTGCGCGGGCATGAAAAGAAGCGGCCATCCGGATTGTCCGGCGGCCAGCAGCAGCGTGTGGCGCTGGCGCGCGCCCTGGTGTTCGAGCCTTCGGTGCTTTTGCTCGACGAGCCGTTTTCCGCACTCGACAAGAATCTGCGGTCCTCGATGCAGGAAGAGGTCCGGCGGCTGCATCAGGAGACCGGCACGACCTTCGTCTTCGTCACTCACGACCAGTCCGAGGCCTTGGCGCTCTCGACCCGCATCGGGATTTTCAATCACGGCAAGTTGCAGCAGCTGGGCACGCCGAAGGATGTCTACGAGCGGCCGGCAAACCGGTTCGTGGCGGAATTTCTGGGCGATGTGAATTTCCTGTCGCTGTCAGCCGTCAAAGCAACGGCGGATGGTGCCGAGGGGTTGTTCGAGGGACATCCGATGCGGATTTCAGCGCCCGGTCAGTCTGTCAGCGAACATTTCGCCATCCGGCCGGAACATATGGTGATGTTCGAGCAGGCGCCGCCCGAGGGCAATATGCTGAAGGCCGAGATTGGCGACATCACCTATCTCGGTGCCGAAACGCGCTTTGGCCTGAAAACGCCGGGGGGCATCGATCTCGTTTTGCAAATGCCGACGCGGGAGGTGAAAAGCGCCTTCCAGCCGGGACGGCAGGTCTGGGCCGGCTGGCCCGCCAACCAGGGTTTCTTTCTGTAAGTGCTTTGAACGTGCCTGAACGTGCATGACACGAGCGACGCCGATAAAGGCGCGCCGCAAAAACCAGAGGAGAACGGCATGAGCGAAATATTGGCCAATGGCGGCATGTCCCGCCGCAGATTTACCCAGCTGGCAGCCCTGTTTCTGTCGGTCAGCCCGATCGCGCTTGGTGCGACGCGCGGCTGGGCGGCGGAAGGCGAACTGGTCTTCGTCAACTGGGGCGGCGATGCCGGTCCAGCCTATGACAAAGCCTATGGCGCGCCCTTCAAGGAAGAAGCCGGCGTCACCGTGAAGCAGGACGGCTCCGGCCCGACGGAAGGCGCTGTCGCGGCCCAGTTTTCAAGCGGCAAGCCGGCCTGGGATATCGTCGATATCGATCCCTTCTCGGCAGAAGCGCTCGGCAAGAAAGGCATGATGGAGCCGATCGATTACGCGATCGTCGACAAGGCAAAGATGCGCGAAGGCTTCGGCTGGGAATATGCCGCCTCGACCTATTTCTTTTCCTATATCATCGCCTATGACGCCTCGAAGTTCGGCGACAAGGTGCCGGCCGGCATGGCGGATTTCTTCGATGTGGAAAAATTCCCCGGCAAGCGCTCGCTCTATAAATGGGGTGCGGGCATGTGGGAAGCGGCACTTCTCGCCGATGGTGTGGAGCCCGCAAAGCTCTACCCGCTTGATCTCGAGCGCGCCCACAAGAAGATCGAGGCTTTCAAGGACAACATCGTTTCCTATTGGGGTGGCGGCGCCGAGAGCCAGTCGGTGCTTCTGAACGGCGAGGCCTCGATGGCGCTGATCTGGTCGACCCGCGCCGGGCTGATTGAAAAGGATTCCGGCGGTTCGATCAAGTTCGTGTGGGACCAGGGCCTGATCTCGCCCGGTGCCATGGGCGTGATCAAGGGCAATCCGGGCGGAAAGGACGCAGCGATGAAGTTCATCGCCTCGGCGCAGGACCCGAAGAAGCAGGTCATCATGTTCGAGATGCTCGGCCAGGGCCCGGCAAACCCGGCCGCCGATGCGCTGCTGTCTCCGGAACAGGCCCGCCTCAGCCCCGTCGATCCGGCCAATATGTCCAAGCAGATCGCCCTCGACATGGCCTGGTACGAGACCAATTACGGTCCGGCTTTGGATGAGTATACGAAGATTATTTCGGCTTAAGCGGTTTTCCTCTTCTCCTCTTCGGGGAGAAGTGCCGAACGCAGTGAGGCGATGAGGGGGCGGCGAATTCAGGGCCTGCCGCCCCCTCATCCGGCGCTACGCGCCACCTTCTCCCCGGCGGGGAGAAGAGGGGGCCTGACCCCGCCATCGTATCAAGTCCGCATCATAGAAAGGAGCACCGCCATGACATCCGACAGACTGAAACCGGTGCTCCTGCTCGGCCCTCTCGTGCTGTTTCTCGGCCTTGCCTATCTCGTGCCCTTCCTCGGCGTCATGCAGTGGAGTGTCACCCTGCCGGAGCCCGGGTTTTCGCAATATGGCAAGGCCGTCACCGATCCACTGATCCAGTCGGTGTTTTTCCGCACCTTCCGCATCTGCCTGATCGTCACCTTCTGCGCTGTCGCGGCTGCCTATGCGATTGCCTATGTCTGGGTGCGCGGTACGCCGGCGCAGCGGCTGGTGACGGAGCTTTGTATCCTTATTCCGTTCTGGATTTCGGTCTTGACGCGCGCCTTCGGCTGGGTAGCGCTTTTGTCCAATCGCGGGCTGATCAATACCTGGCTGCAGGCGGCCGGCATTATTTCCGAGCCGCTCACCATGGTGCGCAACGAGTTCGGCGTCGCGCTCGGCATGATGCATTTTCTCATACCGTTTGCCGTCTTTCCGATCGCATCCGCCATGCGCAGCCTGGACGAGCGGGTGTTTCTGGCGGCCCGCGGCATGGGGGCATCGCGGCTCAGGATCTTCTGGTCGATCTTCGTGCCGATGACGCTGCCCGGCATTCTCGGCGCCGGGTTGATGGTGTTCGTCTTCGCCCTCGGCTTTTTCATCACACCGGCGATCCTGGGTGGCGGCCGCAGCGTCATGATTGCGGAACTGATCTACCTGCGCCTCTTCCAGAGCCCGGACTGGGGGCTGGGCGCTGCGATCAGCGTCATCCTCATGCTGATTGTCGCAGCACTTTTGATCCTGATGCTGCGCCTTGTGCGGCCCAACAAGATGCTGGGTTGAGCCGATGTCGATGAAACCCACGCCGATTGCCGTTTTCCTCGCCTTTGCGGTGGCGCTGTTCCTGCTCCTGCCGCTGATTGCGGTCGTGCCGGTCTCCTTTACCCCGGCGCGCTTTCTGTCGATGCCGACCGATGTGTGGTCGCTCCGGCACTATCAGGCGCTTCTCGACAATCCCGCCTGGCTGCAAAGCATCTGGCTCAGCCTGCGCATCGGTATTCTCAGTTCGGTGATCGCGACGCTTCTGGCGCTGATGTTCAGTCTCGGCATCTGGATGTTCCGGCCGTGGTTCGGCAGCCTGCTGTTCGGCTTCGTGCTTTTGCCGATGGTGGCGCCGCCTGTCGTCTCCGCCATCACGCTGTATTTCTTCCTGACGACGCTGTCCAAGGTCAACGATGTCGTGGCCTACGATACCTGGGTGGGCGTCGCCATCGCCCATGCTGTGATGATCGCGCCGTTCGCGGTGGTGATGGTGACCGTTGCCTTGGCGCAGGTGGACCGGCGCATCGATCTGGCCGCGCGCGGTTTCGGCGCTTCGGTCAGCCAGCGGGTGTTCAAGGTCATTTTGCCCAATATCAAGTTCGGTATCTTCACCGCCTTCTTCCTGTCCTTTGTGCTCTCCTGGGAAGAAATCGGCGTGACACTGTTCATCACCAGCGTTGATGCCGTGACCCTGCCGAGGATGATGTGGATGGGGCTGCGCGACAATATCGATCCGGCCATTGCCGCGATCTCGGTCATCCTGATCGGTATCGTCATCACGGTCATTCTGGTGAAAACCGCCTTTACCCTCAAGCTTTCCCGCAAATCCTGAGAGAAGCCCGCGCCGGTCTTGCGCGCGGTTAAATTATACAATTGTATAGCAAAGAATGAGACGAGGACTATCCGCATGATCAGTACCGGTATGTATCTGACGAAACTGCTCACCTCCTATGGCGTCGATACCGTCTTTGGCATTCCGGGCGTGCATACGGTCGAGCTCTATCGC
The DNA here is from genome assembly GCF_029277445.1 of Pararhizobium qamdonense. Classification (NCBI taxonomy): domain Bacteria; kingdom Pseudomonadati; phylum Pseudomonadota; class Alphaproteobacteria; order Hyphomicrobiales; family Rhizobiaceae; genus Pararhizobium; species Pararhizobium qamdonense. The sequence continues at coordinate 180,447 of NZ_CP119568.1, forward strand.
GGGCTGGCGGGCAGCGAAATCCGGCATGTGACGCCGCGCCACGAACAAGGGGCGGGGTTCATGGCGGATGGTTATGCGCGCGCGACCGGCAAGCCGGGCGTCTGCTTCATCATCACCGGGCCGGGCATGACCAATATCGTTACCGCGATGGGGCAGGCTTACGGCGACAGCATACCGATGCTGGTGATCTCGACCGTCAATGCCCACGGCCGGATGGGATCAGGCGAGGGATGGCTGCATGAACTGCCCAACCAGCAGGCGCTGGTCAGCGGCGTCTCGGCCTTCAGCTGCACCGTCAACCGGCCGGAGGATCTTGCGCCGGCTTTGGCGCGCGCCTTTGCGATCTTCGACAGTGCCCGGCCGAGGCCCGTTCATATCGAGCTTCCGATCAATGTCATGCTGGCTCCGGCTGATCATCTGACCGTTGCGGACAAGCCGTTGCGCCTGTCGCGGCCGGCTGGGGATGCAAACGCGTTGAGCGCGGCGGCAGCGGCTCTGGATGCGGCGAAGGCACCGGTGATCTTGGCAGGAGGCGGCGCCATTGGTGCGGCGGCGCAGATCCGGGCGCTGGCCGAAAGGCTCGATGCGCCGGTGGTGATGACGACCAATGGCCGGGGCATTCTGCCGCCGGGACATACGCTGGCGGTCAATTTTTCTGCCAGCATGCCGGCCACCCGTGCGCTGATCGAGGCGGCCGATGTGGTGCTCGGCATCGGCACGGAGCTTGGGGCCACCGATTACGACATGTACGAGGACGGGTTCTTTTCCATTCCCGGAACCTTCATTCGCGTCGATATCGACCCGGCACAACTGATGCGGACGCGCGCGCCCGAAATCGGCATTGTCGGCGATTCAGCGGCTTGCGCGGACGGTTTGGCAGCTCTGGTGTCCGAGCGTGTGCATGACGGTGCCCTGCGCGTGGCTGAAGTCGAAACGCGCGTCCACCACGATATTCCCACCGCCATGATCAACGACCTGATCATTCTGGAGGCGATCCGTGATACGTTGCCCGGCGTGCTGATCGCCGGGGATTCCACCCAGCTGGTCTATGCCGGGAATACCGCATATGTGGCGGCCTCGCCCGGCTCCTATTTCAATTCGGCGACCGGTTACGGCACGCTTGGCTATGGCCTGCCGGCCGGCATCGGCGCCAAGATCGGGCAGCCGGACCGTCCGGTGGTGGTGCTGGCGGGAGATGGCGGCTTGCAGTTTTCGCTCGCCGAGCTTGCCTCGGCGATGGAGGCGAAGGCGCCTGTGATCCTCATGCTGCACGACAATGGCGGTTACGGCGAGATCAAATCCTATATGGTGGCGAAGAACATCCCACCGCTCGGCGTCGATCTGCACACTCCCGATTTCATCGCCATCGGCCGTGCCTATGGCTGGCATGCGCAGCGGCTGGAAAGCTTTAAGGGCTTGAAACCGGCGTTGGAGGCGGCGGCAAAGCGGGATGTGCCGACGATGCTGGTGTTCGGCGACGATTTTCGCGCTGAGGCCGCAGCTGAAGGAGCGTAAGGCATTTATCCAGCAGGCTGCACCCGGGCAAGCGACATTGCGGCATAGCCGGCCGATGTCAGAACGATGATAACGCAGACATAGATATCCGCGGTCATGGTCAGCCCGACGGCGCGCGACAGGAAGCCCGCGAGAATGGCGGGAATGCTGAAGGCCAGATAACTCTGGACATAATAGGCCGAGAGCAGACCGGCGCGTTCTTCCGGCTTGGCCAGCGGCATGATCGTGCTGACCGCACCGAGGAAGCAGGCGCCGAAACCGGTTCCGGCGATGATCGTGCCGGCAAACAACAGAGCCACCCAGCCGGTATGGACGCCGGCGACGACGATCAGCAGTCCGATCATCATGGTTAAAACGCCGAGCGTGAGATTGGAACGGGCGGGCTTCTGACGGCGGAAGAAGACGGCGAGCGCGCCGCTCAGCGTCAGGGCTGCGACCGTCAGGCCGCCTGTCATCGGCGAATGATTGCCGGTGGCGGCACCCACAAGCGACGGCATCAGCGAGAGATAGAAGCCACCGAGCGACCAGATCGAGATGTTGATGGGCGTGATCGCCATCAGCGACGGGCGGACCTGCGGCGGCACGCCGACATGCGGACGCAGCGATGCCAGCGCGCCGGGCTTGGACATAGCCGTTTCGGGAACGCTCCACACAAAGACGGCCTGCGCCAGCAAGGCTGCAAACAGCACGAGATAGACGAGACGCATCGGATCGGGCGCAAACTGCACGAGCGCGCCGGCACCCAGCGCACCCACCGCCATGCCGAGCAGCGGCGAGATGCTGTTGACGATCGGGCCGCTGACCTTGTTGGCGTCGACCAGAGCCGCGCCGATGGCGCCGCTTGCAGCTCCGGTGGCGATGCCCTGGACGATGCGGGCGGCGATCAGCCAGGAGGGGCTGTCTGCCAGCATGAACAGCAGCATGGCGGCAGCCTGCAAGAGGATGGCAGCGAAGATGACGGGGCGCCGGCCGATATGATCGGACAGGGAGCCGACAATCAGCAGCGTCGTCAGCAGGCTGAACGCATAGACGCTGAAGATGAAGGTGAGCAGGATGGGCGAGAAATGCCAGCTCTCCTGATAGAGATGATAAAGTGGGGTGGGCGCAGCCGAGGCGGCGAGGAACGTGATCAGGGTTGCTGCGTGAAAGCTCAGCGCCCACAGCCGTTTGGCGGGTGAAAAATCGCCGGAAACCGGTTCACTTTTGCTCGACATGGCACTATTGTCCCTAAAAGCTAAAATATTGCGTTAGCTCTTGTAGCGCGACTGCGATATAAAAGCAAATTATTTGCTTTAGCGATTGTGCTGATAACATTGAGCGGAGATGGCGCCGATGAACATACGGGAAAATATCCGGCCGGGCGGACGCAGCGCTCGCGTGCAGGCCTCGGTGCACCAGGCTGTGCGCAGTCTTCTGGTGGCGACGGACCGCAGCGACGTGACCATCCCGCTGATTGCAGCCGAAGCCGGCGTCACGCCCTCGACGATCTACCGGCGCTGGGGCGACCTGCAGGAGCTTCTGGCTGACGTTGCCGTCGAGCGGCTGCGCCCGGATGCACCGCCCAAGGATACCGGGTCGGCGCGCACCGATCTGATGCAATGGGCGGAGCAATATGCGGACGAAATGGCCTCGGGGCCTGGCCGCGCCATGATCCGCGATGTCCTGTCCAGCGTCGCAACCGACAGCCGCAACGCCGGAAAATGCTGCGGCTATACCCGCGAACAGCTGCAGGTCATTGCCGGACGCGCGCGGGAGCGCGGCGAAGACTTTCCGGATGTGGAGACAGTGATCGACGCCGTGGTCGCCCCGATCATGTACCGCATCCTGTTCGACGACGCACCGCCCACTGCAGGCAAGGTTTCAGCGCTGGTCGAGCGGATGATGCCGCAATGGCGTTCGAGCGCTTCATCTTGAACTTGGCTTGCCAATGTAATACCTTTGTAAAAACATTCCTTACCGAGGTGCAGCATGAGCGCGACAGTGACGACGAAGGGGCAGGTGACCATTCCCAAGCCGGTGCGTGATTTTCTCGGCATCGTGCCGGGAACGCGGGTGGATTTTCAGCGCGGCCCTGACGGCAGCGTCGTCCTGACGCGCGCCGACGAAAAACGCCCTGCCAGCCGCTTCAGCAAGCTGCGCGGCCATGCGGGCAAGGGGTTGAGCACCGATGCCATCATGGCGCTGACGCGCGGTGACGAGTGACGCTGATCGATACCAATATTCTGCTCGATGTGGTGACGGACGACCCCAACTGGTCGGACTGGTCGATCGATCAGCTGGAAGCCGCTGCCCTGCGCGGTCCGCTGCTGATCAATGATGTCGTCTATGCCGAACTGGCGGTGCGCTACGAGCGGATCGAAAGGCTGGAGGCGTTTTTAACCGAAGCCGGGATCGAGATTGCGTCAATGCCGCGCGCGGCATTGTTCCTGGCCGGAAAAGTCTTTAAGACATACCGCAAGGCGGGCGGTTCGCGCGCCGGCGTCCTGCCGGATTTCTTCATCGGCGCGCATGCGGCCGTTGAGCGGCTGGCGCTTTTGACGCGGGATAGGGCGCGCTACAGGACATATTTTCCGACCGTGGCGCTGATTACGCCTGACCGGTAGGGCAGGGCACGCACTGAAAGAAAAAGCCGGGCAAATGCTGCCCGGCCCGTCATTCCTCAAATCATCCCCGCTTCCGGCGGGATCGGTTTTTCCTTTGGCCTGTAGCCAAACGAGCGCAGCGCGACATAGAAGACCGGGGTGAGGAACAGGCCGAGGATAGTCACGCCCAGCATGCCGGAAAACACGGCGGTGCCGAGAGACTGGCGCATTTCGGCGCCGGGGCCTGTGGCGATCATCAGCGGTACAACGCCGAGAATGAAGGCGAAGGCGGTCATCAGGATAGGCCGCAGGCGCAGGCGGCTGGCCTCGATGGCGGCATTGACCGGGTTCATGCCCTCATCCTGCGCTTGCCGCGCAAACTCGACGATCAGGATCGCATTCTTGGCCGCAAGGCCGATCAGCACGATCAGTCCGATCTGGGTCAAGATATTGTTGTCCTGGCCGCGCAGATGAACGCCGATCAGAGCGGCAAGCACGGCCATCGGCACGACGAGGATGATCGCCAGCGGCAATATCCAGCTTTCATATTGGGCCGATAGCGCCAGGAACACGAAGATCACCGAGAGGGCGAAGATGAAGATCGCCGTATTGCCGGTATTGCGCTCCTGGAAGGCAAGGTCCGTCCATTCGAACGAGGTGCCAGGCGGCAGGATCTGGGCGGCCAGTCCCTCCATCTTGTCGAGGGCCGCGCCGGTCGAGATGCCGGGTGCCGGATTGCCCTGGATCGGGACAGACACATACATATTGTAGCGCTGGACGAGCGCAGGGCCTGTGGTATCGCGGATATCGACAAGCGTTCCGAGCGGCACCAGCGCGCCGGTGGCGGAGCGCACCTTCAGGGCGAGAATGTCTTCCCGGTCCAGCCTATATTGCTGATCGGCCTGCGCCCGCACCTGATAGACGCGCCCGAAAGCATTGAAGTCGTTGACATAGGACGTGCCGAGGTTGATCGACAGGGTCTCGAAGATATTGGGGATCGGCACGCTCAGCGCCCGCGCCTTGTCGCGGTCGATCGCCAGGAAATATTGCGGGCTGGATGCGGAGAAGGTGGTGAAGACACCGGTCAGCCCCTCCGTCTGGTTGGCGGCACCCATCATCTGATAGGCAAGGCCCAGGGCCCGGCGCATGTCGGAGCTTTCACGATCGACGATCTGCATCTTGAAGCCGCCGGAATTGCCGATACCGCGAATGGATGGCGGCGGCACGGCGATGATGAAGGCTTCCTCGATGCTCTGCATCGAACCGTAGAGCTGGCCGATTATCTGGTTGGCGCTATAGCCGTGTTTCAGGCGTTCCTCGAACGTGTCGAAGGCGGCAAAGACCACGCCGGAATTGGACGCATTGGTAAAGGTCGCGCCGTTGAAACCGGAGAAGGCGACGGCGTTCTTGACACCCGGCACCTTGAGGATCATGTCGGACGCGCGCTGGATGACGGCGTCGGTGCGGGCAAGCGAGGCGCCTTCGGGCAATTGCACGACGACGATCGCATAGCCCTGGTCCATCGTCGGCACGAAGCCGCGCGGCACGATCTGCGCCATGTACCAGGTCGCCGCCAGCAATCCGAAAAACACGATCAGGCTGGCGCCGAGCGCGATCCGCGTCGAGACCAGATGATGGACAACCCAGGAATAGCCCCGGGTCATCCGGTCGAAACCAGAGTTGAAACCATTGGCAAGGCCTCTGGTGACGCGGGTCAAAGGATTGCGGGTTTCGTGGTGGTCCTGATGCGGACGCAGGATCAAGGCGGCAAGAGCGGGCGACAGTGTCAGCGAATTCAGGGCGGAAATCGCCGTTGCCACGGAAATCGTCACCGCGAATTGCAGGTAGAACTGCCCGGAAATGCCGGGGATGAACGCAGTCGGTACGAAGACCGCGATCAGCACCAGCGAGATGGCGATGACGGCGGTGCCGACCTCGTCCATCGTCACATGCGCCGCCTGTTTGGGCGTCATTCCCTTGGAGAGATTTCGCTCGACATTCTCCACCACGACGATGGCGTCATCCACGACGATGCCGATTGCCAGAACCAGCCCGAACAAGGTCAGCATATTGAGCGAGAAGCCGAAGGCCAGCAACAGCGCGAAAGTTCCGATCAGCGACACCGGGATGGCGACGATCGGGATCAGCGCGGTGCGCCAGGACTGCAGGAAGATCAGCACGACGATGGCGACCAGAATGGCCGCTTCGAGGATGGTCTTGTAGACCTCGTTGATGGATTCGGAGATGAACTCCGTCGGATTGTAGACGATGGTATATTCGAGGCCGGGCGGGAAATCCTTCTTCAGGGTTTCCATCGTGCCCTTGATCTGTTCGGCAGCTTCCAGGGCATTGGTGCCAGGGCGCGAGAAGATGCCCATGGCGACGGCGGCCTTGCCGTTCAGGTAACTGTTGGTGACGTAGTCCTTGGCGCCAAGCTCGATGCGGGCGACATCCTGCAACTGCACGAGACGTCCGCTCGCCGTCGATTTGACGATGACATAGCGGAACTGCCGGGCATCGCTGAAGCGGCCCTCGGTGGTGACCGTATACTGGAAGGCATTGGTGCCCGCGTTCGGCGGCCCGCCAATCGAGCCGCCGGACACCTGGACGTTCTGATCGCGCAACGACTGCACGACATCGCCGGAGGTCATGCCGTAGGAGGCAAGCTTTTCCGGATCGAGCCAGATGCGCAGCGCATATTCGCGTTCGCCGAACAGGATAACGTCACCCACGCCTTCCAGCCTCACCAGCTGATCGCGAGCGCGGCTGCGGGCATAGTTGGAGACATAGAGCTGGTCGTAGCGGTCATTCGGCGAGATGAGATGGACGACCATCATCAGGTCGGGCGAGCTTTTCGCCGTGGTCACCCCGATGCGGCGGACCTCTTCCGGCAGGCGCGGCTCGGCGATCGAGACGCGGTTCTGCACCAGCACCTGCGCCTTGTCGAGATCGGTGCCGAGCTTGAAGGTGACGGTGAGCGCCATCGAACCGTCCGCTGTCGAATAGGAGGACATGTAGAGCATGTCCTCGACGCCGTTGATCTCCTGTTCCAGCGGGGTGGAGACCGTATCGGCGATGGTCTCGGCATCGGCGCCGGGATAGGCGGTGCGGATGACGATGGTCGGCGGGGCGATCTCCGGATATTGGGCGATCGGCAGCTGAAAATAGGCGATGCCGCCGACGATCAGGAGCACGATCGACAGGACCGATGCGAAGATCGGCCTGTCCACGAAGAAATGGGCAAATCTCATTGGCCGTTCTCCACAGCCACTGCTTCCGGCGGCAGGACAACCAGTTTCGGATCGACGATCACGCCTGGTCTCAGGCGCATCAGGCCGTTGACGACGATGGTCTCGTCGCCGGTCATGCCTTCGCGGATGACCCGGTAACCGTAGAGTTTCGGTCCGATGCGAACGGGTTTGGTGGTGAAGCTGCCATCCTCGGCAACGACATAGACGACGCGCTGATCCTGGTCGGAACCGACGGCTTCATCGGGCACGAGAATGCCCTTGTAGGTATTGGAGGCATTGACCTCGACGCGGCCGAACAGGCCAGGCTGCAGCACGAATTGCGGATTGTCGAAACGGGCGCGCACCCGCATCGTGCCGGTTTCCTGATCGACGCGGTTTTCGGCGAAATCCAGTTTGCCCTTGAAGGGTTTTTCGGTGCGGTCGGCGATGGTCACGGAGACCTCCAGCGCGCCGCCGCCTTCCTGCAGGTCGCTGCCATGTTCGCGGGCGACACGGGCATAGTTCAACAGCCGGCGTTCGTCGACATCGAAGTAGAAGTCGATCGGATCGAGCGACACGATCGTCGTCAAGGCGGTCTGGTCGGCCTGCACCAGGTTGCCGACGGAGATCAACCGCCGGTCGATGCGGCCGCCAAGCGGGGCGACGATCGTGGTATATTCCATGTCGAGCTTGGCGCGGGCGAGACTTGCCTCGGCGCCGCGCAGATTGGCCTGGCCGGACTGCAGCTCGCGGCGGCGGTCATCGAGGGTGGAGATCGAAAGCGTGCCTTTCTGCACCAGGGCTTCGGTACGGTTGAATTCCGATTCCGCGAAGGTCAGCGTTGATTTTGCCACTTCCTGCGCCGATGTCGCGACATCAAGTGCGGTCTTGAAGGGGCGCTGGTCGATGACGAAAAGCGGATCGCCCTTCTTCACCATCGCGCCGTCCTTGAAATTGACCTGATCGAGATAACCGCCGACCCGCGAGCGCAGGGTGACCTCATCGACGGCTTCAAAGCGGCCGATGAACTCGTCACTATCGACGACATCGCGCACAACCGGTTTGGCCACGGTGACCGGGGCTTTTTGTTGTTCCTGTGCGAAGGAGGGGCCTGCGGTCAGGGTCGTGGAGAAAAGCAGTATTGCCGGAACAAGCCAGTATCGTAGCATTGATAAGCCCCCTGAAGCGCATGAAACACGTTTCCCCGCACGGGTGCACGGGTCAGTTCACGACGTTTTTGAGTGGTCAGCCTTGCCGGACTTAACGTGATTTCGGGCAGTCTGGGCACGGGTATGACCAAGTCGCGGTTCGTTCAAAATCAGCAGATATTTCAAATCGGTAGATGCTTTGCCCGTTGGCTGCCCCCGGCTTTGACGCCACAGCCCTGTCAAACAGGCAATGCTATTTCATCTGTAGCTTACATCATTCGCACCGCGTGTCATCACGGAAAAGACACGATCGGAAAACGGGGTGGCTTTTCAGGCTTTGTGTCTTTCGTCATGCGACAAGCCACACCCGGATATCCGTATTTTCATTCCCCGCTAATCTGTCCGGGCGATTTTCGCTTGGAGCTTATGGGCGGTCCAGCCGGCGAAGGAGCCGAGCCCGCTGACGGCGGCAAGCTCTGAAAAGGCAAGGATGCCCGGCTCGAGATGGGCGGCGAAGAAAGTGATCAAGCCAAGGAAATAGGCTGGAATGTTGTTGATGGGGGCCGCCGCCCGCAGCGAGACGACGATAACAGCCACGACAAAGACGATGGCGCCGAAGGCGAACGGCCCGATCAGCGGCAATAATGCGCCGACGGCAAGGGCGGCCCCGGTTCCGATTGCGATGCCGATGGCAAGGCACAGGTAGCTGTAGAGCGCGTCCTTGCCGGAATGGCCGCGGGTAAAGAACGCGACCCAGCCCATGAACATCGCCCAGACCGGCCAGCCGAGGCTGGCGGAGGTGGTTGCGGCGATGGCTGCGGTCAGAGCGGCTGCAAGCGTCAGGACGGTGAAGCGTAGAGATGCCGGGCCGGGGGGCGCCTTGATATCGGAGGTCATTGTCTTCTCCTTTGAGATGTTTGGTGCCAATGCCGGTTCGACACGGAACTGGCCCATTGCGGTTCAGCCGTTACCGGCAGGTGTCAGGAGATCGGCCAGGCCGATATTGCGGAACATTTCAGCCCTGACGCGGTCGGCAACGCCGTTGACGATTTCGGCACCATCCTGCGATGGATCGATATGGACGCGGAATGGGCGCGTGCCGAAGGGCCTGTTGACGATATCGACAATGGCCTCAGCAACGGAAGCCGGATCGGCATCGGCAGGCTCCAGAGCTGCGAGACCTTGCAACGCCTTTTCTGCCACGCCCTTGTAAGGGCCGCCGTTATATTCGGCAGCACGGGCTTCGTCAGCCGGCGAGCCGGAATGGGCGAAATGGTTGGTGCCTTTGGTAAAAGCGCCGGGCACGACGATCGATGTTTCGATGCCCCAGCGGGTAAGCTCCGCCGCATAGGAGACGGCGAGCGAATCCATTGCAGCCTTTGCGGCAAAGTAGGGGGCCAGATACGGTGGTGTGCCGCCGCGTGTGGAAGAGGACGAGACCCAGACGACCAGGCCCTGGCCCCGCTTGCGCATATGCGGGAGTGCCGCGCGGTTGATCCGCTGGGTGGACAGGACGTTGATGTCATAGAGTTCGGCAAACTGTTCCGGCGTGAAGGCTTCGGCGGGACCGAAGGACATATGGCCGGCATTGTGGATGACGACGTCGAGACGGCCGGCATCCGCGATGATTTCAGCGATCCCTTCCTCGACGGAGGCATCGGCGGTGACGTCAAGTTCGACGGAGCGCAGATCGACACCGTGCTCAGTGGCAAAGGCCGCCGCATCGGCAACGGCTTTGGCATTGCGGGTTCCGGTGGCGCGCATGCCGGCATAAACCGTATGGCCTGCTGTTGCGAGCGCCCGGGCAGCCATGGCACCAAAGCCGCTGGAAGCGCCGGTGATGACGATGATGTGCTTGCTCATGGTCCTGTTCCTTCCGAAAAATAGGTGGGTCTGGGCCGTTGATCTCTTGGTCTTCGACGGCGAATGGGGAGGCGCGGATCAAAGCGCGACGCTCCCGGGGGAGGCTCGGTTGACGCTCAGACCATGCCGCCATTGGCGCGCAGGACCTGGCCGTTGATCCAGGCGCCATCGGGACCGGTAAGGAAGGCGACGGCGGAGGCGATATCCTCTGGCGTGCCAAGGCGTTCCAGCGGGTTCATCTTCGCCATGCGGGCGATCAGCTCTTCGCTCTTGCCGTTGAGAAAGAGATCGGTGGCTGTTGGGCCGGGGGCCACCGCATTGACCGTGATCGAGCGGCCGCGCAGCTCCTTCGACAGGATCGCGGTCAGCGTTTCGACGGCGGCCTTGGTGGCGGCATAGACGCCGTAGTTCTCAAGCTTCAGACCGACGACGCTGGTCGAGAAATTGACGATCCGGCCGCCGTCGCGCAGGCGTCTTGCCGCTTCCCGCAGCGTGTTGAACGTGCCCTTGAGGTTGACGGCGATTTGGCGGTCGAACAGGGCGTCGCTGCTGTCGGCGAGCGATGAAAGCGTCATGATGCCGGCGTTGTTGACGAGCACATCGACACCGCCAAAGGCTGTTTGCGTGGCGTCGAACATCTGGCGGACCGCTTCCGCGTCGCTGACATCGGCCTTTGCGGTCAGTGCGCGGCCGCCGCGGTCTTCGATTTTCCGCGCCAGGACTTCAGCGGGTGCGGCATCGCCCGAATAGTTGAGGACGACGGTGAAACCATCCGCGGCGAGACGTTCGGCAATGGCTGCGCCGATGCCGCGCGAGGCGCCGGTGACGATGGCGATCCTGTTGCTGTTATCCGGCATTGTCTTTCTCCTTGGTTAACCACGCCACAGCGCGTTTTCGATGAGGAGAAGATGCCGCTTTTCATTCGGCGGATAATTAGCCATTATTCGGCATCACTATTCGAAATTGGCGAACAATCCGCGATGGACAGATTTGAAGCGATGCGGGTGTTTTCGCGCGTGGTGGAGCGGCGCAGTTTCACACTGGCAGCCGAAGACACCGGCCTGCCGCGCTCGACCGTGACCGACGCGGTCAAGCAGCTGGAAGCGCGTCTCGGCGTCCGCCTTCTCCAGCGCACCACCCGCCATGTCAGCCCGACGCTCGATGGCGAAGCCTATTATCGCCGCTGTCTGACCATTCTCTCCGATATCGAGGATGCGGAGGGCGCCTTTGCAGGGGCCAAGCCGAAGGGCCTGTTGCGCGTCGATGTGCATGGCAAGCTCGCCCGGCATTTCGTCCTACCCGGATTGCCGGCGTTCCTGCAGGAATTTCCGGACATCCAGATCTATATGAGCGAAGGCGACAGGCTGGTCGATCTCATCCGCGAGGGGATCGATTGCGTGCTGCGGGTCGGCGACCTGCAGGATAGCGACATGATCGCCCGGCGCGTCGCCCTTCTGGAAGAGGTGACCTGCGTCTCGCCGGCCTATATCGCCCGCTTTGGCCTGCCGCAGAGTATAGACGATCTGGGTGGCCACCAGATGGTCGGCTTCTGGTCGACGGCGATCGGCGGCCTGCTGCCGCTGGAGTTTACCGTGGATGGCACTGTCCGCACCGTTTCGCTGCCGTCCACGGTGTCCGTCAACGGTGCCGATACGCTGGCGGCGGCGGCACGGCTGGGGCTCGGCATCATGCAGGCGCCGCGCTACTCGCTGGAGGAGGATTTGAGGCAGGGCACGCTCGTCGCCGTCCTTCCCGACAATCCGCCGACCCGCACGCCTGTGTCGCTGCTTTACCCCCGCAGCCGTCAGCTCTCGCCGCGCGTGCGCGTCTTCATCGATTGGCTCTCGCGCGAATTTGTCACACGCCAGGACGATATGTAAAAAGACACTTGTTTAGCCTTGCCGTCCGGCTGCAGCTTCCCCACATGGGGCGGCAACGTCACGAGGCTCCCCCTCACATATCTCCCCGTATGGCCGGTAGACCGGCCCCGTTTCTGAATTCGATTCCGGATCGATCGGTTATGCGATAGACGTGTGAATGTGGGCAGGAATCAGGGAAATCGATATGAACGCCAACGATATCAGCGAGATTTCCGCCTGGTTGACGACGCAGGGCCTGAAGGGCACCGACGAAATGGACATCGTCAACGGCTTCTGCCAGCGCGTTCGCGAGGCAGGCATGCGGCTCGATCGTGGTCTGGCGCTGATCGATACGCTGCACCCGGTCTATGAAGGGCGGGCCTTCCAGTGGGACAGCCAGGAGCCGGTGAAAACGGCGTTCGAATATGGCCCCACCAATGAAGGCGTTTCAGCCGATAACTGGGAGCGATCCGCGTTCTTTCACTTACGTGAAAACAATCAGAATGAGCTCCGCCGGCGGCTTGGCTTCGGCGATCCCGCCGATTTCTACATGCTGGATGTGATGCTGGCGGCTGGGCACAAAGACTATATCGCGATGATCCATCGCTTTGCCCAGGAAAGCCATATCGGCGATATGGACTGTTTCTATTCGCACTGGACCACCACGGATGAAGAGGGATTTCGCGACGAGGACCTCGCAGCGCTGCGGCAGCTGGTTCCGGTGCTGGCGCTGGCGATCAAATCGGGATCGCTCACCCGTATTTCACGCACCATTGCCGAAGTCTATCTCGGCGAAGATGCGGCAAAGCAGGTGCTCGAAGGCCGCATTTCACGCGGCAAGGCCGAGCGGATTTCTGCCGTTTTATGGTTCTCCGACCTGCAGAACTACACGCGCATTTCCGACAACCTGCCGCCCGACGAGATCATCCCCTTTCTCAATGATTATGCCGATGCGGTAATCTCCTCCATTCACGAGGCCGGCGGAAATGTGCTGAAACTGATCGGCGACGGCACGCTGGCGATCTTCAAGGCGGAGGAACGCGAGGACGCCTGCGGCCGGGCGCTGCTGGCCGAACAGAACCTGCGCGCCAAGCTGAAAGGCCTGAACGAGCTGCGTCTGCTGGAAGGGCGGCCCGTCACCGAGGTCTATCTCGGGCTGCATATCGGCGATGTCTTCTATGGCAATATCGGCTCGAGCGACCGGCTGGATTTCACGGTGATCGGCCCGGCCGTCAACGAGGTCAGCCGCATCGCCTCCATGTGCCGCTTCGTCGATCGCAGCGTGATCATGTCGTCGCAATTCGTGGCTGCCGCACCACCGCCGCGCAATTCGGAAGTGGTATCGATCGGCCGCTATGCACTGCGCGGCGTCAAGCGTGCGCAGGAACTGTTTACCCTGATGCCGGTGGAATCTCCCGCGGTCGAATAGGCCGCGCCGGCGGCAGCGTCTTTGCGGTACTCGGCGCTATCTTTTTTCTGGGATGGAGAAACGGATATCCGCGACCGAGGCGACGACGATGATCTCGTCGCCGAGCGACCATTCTGCCGATCGTGCGGCCATGGCGGCTGGAACCAGTCCAGAACCGCCGGGGCCGGGCGGGACGTCATAGGTTGCGTGACCGTCATGCGGCAGGATGACACCATAGCCGCGCTGCATCGCGCCCCGAGCCGTCGCGGCCACGCACATCTCCGAGAGGACGCCGCAAAGCGCCAGGGTCCGAATACCAAGCCCGGTGAGGATATCGTCCAGTCCGGTTTGTTCGAAGCCATCGTCCATGGTTTTTCTGACGACGATTTCATGTGCCCGTGGCGGAAAGTGCAATTCCCAGCCCGGTTGATGCGGCGCATCCACCGTGCCGGGTGTACCGTCATTTTGCAGGAAGATGACGGGGGCTGTTGCAGCGCGCGCGGCATCGATCGCGGTTTGGACCGCTTCAACCAACGCGGCATGTCCTGGAACGGCTGCATTGCCAGTGACGAATGCTGCCTGCATATCAACGATTAGAAGTGCTTCCGCCTGCTGCAAGGCTACTCCAAATAAAGTCTTTTTGGCCGAACCTCTCTCACAAACGCTTGCTTATGTGGAAATTACTGAATTGCCGGTCAATGTCAAAACCGCAAGCCACCGCTGTACCCTATGAAATCAGACCTTCTGACCAGCCTCGTTGAAGAAATGTAGGTTTGTCACCGGTAGCCTGACATTGACCTCGCTGTGCATGCCAAGGAAACGGCGGTCGAGCGTGAAGGCCTTGAAGGCGACGGGGCCGAGTTTCAGGTGGACGATAATGCCGAAGCCGGTCGGCTCGACCAGATCGACGGTCGCTGCAAGCACATCCGGGCCCTCGGCGCCGAGAACGACATGTTCCGGCCGGATGCCGAGGGTGGCGCGGCTGCCATCTTCGAGATTGGCGGTGCCACTGAGCGGCAAGACGATGCCGCCGGTCAGGGCGAAGTTTGCGGTCTCGCCGGCCGCCATGTACCGGCCTTCGAAGAAATTCATGCCCGGCGAGCCGATGAAGCCGGCGACGAAGAGGTTGGCGGGGTTGTCATAGAGTTCGAGCGGGCTGCCGACCTGCTGGATGATGCCGCCATGCATGGCGACGATCCGGTCGGCGAGCGTCATGGCTTCGATCTGGTCGTGGGTAACGTAGATCGAGGTCGCGCCGAGGTCCTGGTGCAGCTTCTTGATCTCGGCGCGCATCTGCTCGCGCAGGCGGGCATCGAGATTGGACAGAGGTTCGTCGAACAGGAAGGCCTTCGGCTCGCGCACGATGGCGCGGCCCATGGCGACGCGCTGGCGCTGGCCGCCGGACAGAGCTTTCGGGCGCCGTTCCATCAAAGGGTCGAGCCCCAGCTTGCTGGCAGCACCGGCAACCACGGAGGCGATCTTTTCCTTGGCGGTTTTTCTGAGGCGCAGGCTGTAGCTCATGTTTTTCGCCACGCTCATATGCGGATAGAGCGCGTAGGACTGGAACACCATGGCGATGTCGCGGTCCTTCGGGGCAAGGTCGTTGACGCGCTTGCCGTCGATACGGATCTCGCCTGACGTGACCGCTTCCAGACCGGCGATCATCCGCAGCAGCGTGGACTTGCCGCAGCCAGACGGGCCGACCAGAACGACGAACTCGCCGTCCTTGATCTCAAGATCGACACCATGCAGCACCGGGTGGATGCCATAGGACTTGCGGATAGCGGCGATATCGATGGATGCCATGGGATCAGCCTTTCACGGCGCCGGCCGTCAGGCCCTGCACGAGGTAACGTTGGATCAACAGAAAGAACAGGCAGGCCGGGATGAGCGCCATGACGCCCGCCGCCATCATCTGTCCGAAATCGACCGAGAATTTGGAAACGAAGGACAAGAGCCCGACGGGGAAGGTCGCCGCATCATTGCCGGAGATCAGCATCAGCGAGAACAGGAGTTCGCTCCAGGCGGCCGTGAAGACGAAGCCGAGGGTTGCGGCGATACCCGGCAGCGTCAGCGGCAGGATGATCTGGCGGAAGGCAACGAACTGGGTGGCGCCGTCGATCATCGCGGCCTCTTCTAGATCCTTCGGGATGCCGTCGAAGAAGGACTGCATCAGGAACGTCGCGAACGGCACGTTGAAGGCGGTGTAGACGATGACGAGGCCGGTCAGGCTGTTGGTAAGGCCGAGCGGCGAGAGGATCTTGAAGATGGGTGCCACCAGCATGACCAGCGGGAACATCTGCGTAAGCAGCATCAGCGTCACGATCCAGTATTTGCCGCGGAAATTGAAGCGCGACATGGCATAGCCGGCCAGCGAAGCGAGTATCGTGACGATGATCGCGGTGGAGCCGGAAACGATCAGGCTGTTCTTGAAGAAGGTCGGGAATTCGCTGTGTTTCAGCACGAAATCGAAATGCTCGAAACTTGTCCGCGACGGCCACATCCGGATGCCTTCGGAATAGAGCAGCTTGTTGGGCGTGACCGAGACTTTGAGGAGCCAGTAGAGCGGGAACAGCGCGAAGACGACATAGGCGAGAATGGCCAGACGATGCGCGAGAACGGAGAGGATGCGTGTGCCGGTCATGATCTCAATCCTTGCTCAGGAGCCACTGCCGCAGGATCACGATCAGCATCGAATAGGTGATCAGCAGCACAAGCAGCACCAGCGCGATGGCTGAGGCATAGCCGAAATCCAGCCGCTTGAAGGCTTGCGTGAAGATATAGCTGGCGACGATCTGGCTGCGGTCGGCCGGGCCGCCATTGGTCATGACGATGATGAGATCGGCAAAATTGGAGATCCAGACGGTGCGCAGGAGAACGGTGATGGCAATCGTCGGGGCGAGGAAGGGCAAGGTGATCGAGACGAAGCGCTGCACCGGACCGGCGCCGTCGATGCTGGCCGCTTCATAGAGGTCACGCGGGATTGCCTGCAGCGCTGCCAGAAGCGTGATGGCGAAGAAGGGAATTCCCCACCAGACATTGGCAATGATCGGCCCCCACATGGAGAGGTGCGGATCGGAGAGAATATTGGACGGCTCGCTCATGAGCCCCATCGCAAACAGCCAATGCGGGATGGGGCCGACGACGGGATTGAACAGCCAGGCCCAGTTGAGGCCGGCCAGGAAACTGGGAACGGCCCAGGGCAGGAAGACCAAAGCCTGGACGATAGCGCGGCCATGGAAGGGCTTGTCGAGCAAAAGCGCAAGGATCAGGCCGAAGACGAATTGCAGGAGCACCGACCAGCCCGTCCACCACAGGGTGTTCTTCAGGGCCCGGTAGAAATTCTGGTCTTCATAAAGCGTGCGGAAATGATCGAGCCCGATAAAGCCGCCGGAAAAGGGATTGAGCAGCTGGATATCGCGGAAGGCATAGGAAATGCCGAGCACCAGCGGCACCAGCATGACGGTGACGATTAGGATCAGCGCGGGCGCGCTATAGAGATAAGGCGCGGAAGCATCGGCAAGCCGCTTTTTCAGCGGCCGCTGATCCCTGTGCGCGCCGCTATTGCGGGCTGCTGCTTGTGAGGCCATCGTCAGATATTTCCGTTTCATAGCTGTTCGCGGAGTTCGGCATTCAAGGGCGCGCGCTTGTTCGCAGGCGACACCCCCTCTGGCCTGTCGGCCATCTCCCCCACAAGGGGGGAGAAAACTCGGGGTAAACCTCTCGCCTCAAGCTTTGGGCAGTGCGGTGTCCGAGCCCCTCCCCCTTGTGGGGAGGGGTTGGGGAGGGGCACGCCTCAGCACAGTCCTTGGCTTACTTTTTCGCAAGGAACTTTTGTTGCGCCTTGGTCATGTAGTCAGCCCATTGCTTGGCCATCTCTTCCGGCGTGATATCGCCAAGCATGGCTTCCTGGCTGGTCTTGATCGCCATGGAATCCTTGAAGAAAGCGAATTCTTCGAGGTAAGTCGGCATCACCGTCGGAACCGCGTCCTTGTCGGCCAATTCCTCGAACCAGCCCTTGAACTGATCGGTCGCAAAGAAGGGGTCTTTCTCTGCTGATTTGAGCGCGGGCAGGGCGCCGATCTTCTTGTTCCACTCGATATTGCCTTCCGGGCCTTCGAGCGTGGCGATCAGCTTCCAGGACAGGTCCTTGTTGGCGCTGGCCGACATCATCGACCAGCCGGCAAAACCGATGGTCGGGAAGGTCTTGCCGGAGGGTCCCTTCGGCATGGTCGTGATGCCGTAATCGGCGGCGTCCATGCGTTCGGCAATGGCGATCAGCGCGTCCGGATCCTGGTCGAGCATCGCGCAGGTGCCGGTGTAGAAGCCGGCGACGATTTCGTTGAAGCCCCAGTTGACGCTATCCTTCGGCGCATAGCCGTTCTTGTAGAGGTCGGTCATCCAGGTAAAGCCCTTGACCCAGCCTTCCTCCGAGAACTTGGATGTGCCATCGGCATTGAAATAGGTGTTGTCACCCGCCATGGTGGCGCCCATCATCATCCAGCCATTGAGGCCGCCCGGACCGCCGCGCATGCAATAGGCATATTTGCCCGGCAGCTTCTTGATCTTCTCGGCGGCGGCGACAAAGTCGTCCATCGTCTTTGGCGGGCCATCGACACCGGCTTCGGCGAAGATCTTCTTGTTGTAGAACATCGCCCGCAGATAGAAGCCGTAGGGCAGCATGTACGCCGTATCCTTGACGTCGCGGCCGAGTTCCAGCGCGCGATCCGTCAGTTCCGGCGTCTGGTCCCAGGTCTTGAGATAAGGCTCCAGGCTTTCGAGCATGCCGTTATTGGCATAGAGCGACAGCCAGGTATCCGGCATTTCCATCACATCCGGGATTTCACCGGCCGACACCATCGTGGCGAATTTCTGGAAGGCTTCGCCCCAGGGCAGCGAGATGATCTCGACCGTGGTGCCGGGATTGGCGGCTTCGAACTTGGCGACGATCGACTTCAGCGTCTCGGTGCGTTCCGGGCTGGTGATGACTTCAACCAGTTTCAGCTTGGTGTCAGCGAGCGCTGTGCCAGCCATCAGCGTGGCGACCAAGGTCGCGGCAATCAGTTTCCTCATTTTCGTTTCCCTTTTATTGTTCAAGTGGTTTGCTTGCTGTCGTGTCAGCCTATCGAGGCGGCTGTGATTGCCGCTTCGATATCGCTCCAGAGGGCCTCCGTTCCCTCCAGGCCGACATGGAGCCTTACCGACCGCGGGCTGATGCCGAAGGCGACCGCGGAATTGGGTTGTGCTTTTTGCGACAGGACGACTTCGCCCGGTACGATCAGGCTTTCGTGGCCGCCCCAGCTGACACCGAGCTTGAACAGCTCAAGGTGATCGGAGAAGGTGCGGACATTGACGCCGTCCTTGAAGATGAACGAGAACAGGCCGGACGTGCCCTTAAGGCCGGGGGCCAGCTGATTGGCAAGACCCGGATAGCAGACCGTCTCAACCGCATCGTGCGCCTGCAAGCGCTTGGCGATTTCGACGGCCGATTGCTCATGCGCCTTCATGCGGATCGGCAGCGTGCGCATGCCGCGGATCAAAAGCCAGGCATCGAACGGCGACAGCTTGCCGCCGAGATAGGGATAGGCTTCCGAGCGAATGCGGCCAATCAACTCCTTGGAGCCCGCAACGACACCGGCGACGACATCGCTATGGCCGCCAAGATATTTCGAGGCCGAATGGATGACGAGATCGACACCGAGCGCGATCGGCTGCTGGAAGACCGGGCTTGCCCAGCTGTTGTCGATGGCACTGATGATGCCATGGCGCTTGGCGAGCGCTGCAAGGGCTGCGACGTCATGCGTTTGCATGACCCAGCTCGTCGGGCTTTCGAGATAGAGAAACTTTGCGCCGGGCAGCGCCTTGGCGACCTCTTCCTCGTCGCGGCCATCGACATAGGTCACCTCGATGCCCATGCGCTTGAAGAAGGTGCCAAACAGGCGGTAGGCATCGGGATAGAGATGCTTGACGGCAACGATGCGGTCTCCGGGCTCAACGAAGGACAGCACCGTCGATGAGATGGCCGACATGCCGCTGGCAAAGCCGATGGCGTCTTCGGCGCCTTCGAGCTTCGCGAGCATGTCCTCGAAAATCCGCACCGTGGGATTGAGACCGCGCGTGTAGATCGGCCGGACCTTTTCGCCGCGATAGGAGGCGACCATGTCGTCATAATCGGTGAAGGTGAACAGAGACGTCTGCACGATCGGTGGCACGACGGCGTCATAGGCATTGCTCACGTCATGGGCGACGATGAGGGAGGCTTCTTCGAACGGATCGAACCCGTTGCTCATTTGGACATTTCCTTGATGTCTTCCTCGACGATCGCGAGGATTTTCAGTGTTTCGCTGCGGGCGGCTTCAGGGTCCTGGGCCGCGATCGCATTGAAGAGGGTGCGGTGGAACGGAAAGGAGCGGCGGGCAAAGTCCGGCCGGTCGAAAGGCTTTTCCCAAAAACGCTCGAAAGCGCCGCGCATCTGTTCGAGCAGCTGCTTGAACAGTGGATTGTGGGTGGCGTCGTAAATGGCAAGATGGAAGGCAAGGTCTTCCGGGCCGGATGTGCCCTTGGAGAGATGCACCCGTTCCATCTCGTTGAGCTTCTCCTCGATCATCCGGACGTCCTGCGCTGTGCGGACGCGGGCGGCAACCATGCCGGCTTCCGCCTCGATGCCCCGGCGCACCTGCAGGGTCATCAACAGCACGTCGCGCAGATGCGTGGTGTCCAGCGACAGCGGCATGTGGATCGTGGTGCCGGAGATCGGCTTCAACAGGTAGGTGCCGCTGCCCTTGCGGGCCTCGACGACGCCGAGTGCCTGGAAATGGCGGATGACTTCGCGGATGGTCGAGCGTCCGACGGCAAGCGCACTCATCAGCTCGCGCTCGGCCGGAAGGCGGTCGCCCGGAACAAGGTTGGAGCGCTGGATGTAATCGGCAAGCGCCGCCGTCACCTGCTGCGCCCGGTCGGCCGGGGGCAGGGGGACAAGCGCTGCTCTTGCATCCGAATGCTTCATCGTCCGCTTTCCAGCTGAAACCAAGAATTGGTCTGACATCTGAGCAATAGTGCAAATCATGACGCTGCCGTCAAGCGCGTTTATCCGGCGCTGGCGAAAGCTGCGTAGAGTAGGGGACACGGTTGGACGGGTGATCCGCTCTGCGGGCACACAGGAAGAAGGGATCACCATACAGGTGATGCCGTCCTCCTGCGAGCAACGGCGAAATCCAGCTTGTCATTCATTCAGGGAATGTCAGCGGGTGTCGCGGCCGCTGAATCCGCAAGCCCCGCAGGATAGGTGCGGCCGCTCAGCGGTACCGCGTCGATCGCCGCAACCAGTCTGTCCACCAGCAGATTTTCGGCGCGGCTGCCGCGCGCAAACCGCCGGGTGACCAGGTAGACATCGGCGGCGGGCGGGTTTTCGTAGGGCGGCAATTGCCAGAGCTGCCGCGCTTCGATATCGGCCGCGACCACATGGATGGGCAAGGGCCCAAAGCCGAACCCGACTTTGATCAGCCGCTTGACCTCTTCGAGATTGGTGAAAAGACCAAGCACCTGGCCGCTGAAATTTTCCCGCTGCCGCAGCCGGGCGACCGGTGCGAGGGCGCCGCCGAGGTGATCGGTCTTGAAGGACACGTAATCGAGCGTAGCCAGATCGGCGGTCTGCGTCCCGCGCTTGCCGAACAGCGGATGACCGGGGGCGCAGAAAAAGCCGAAATGCTCGCGATAGAGCACGGTATAATCCAGTTCCGGGTGCTTTTCATGGGCAAGACAGATGCCGAGGCAGGCTTCGCCGGACAGGACGTTCTCGATCACCGTTTGGCTTGCAGAGACCGTGGTGGAGAAACTGACACGCGGAAACGTCCTGTGGAAGTCGGCCAGGAACCGGTCGAGGAACGGGCATTCGATATGGCTGGCAAACGCCATCTCCACATGGCCGGTCACCAGGTCCGGATCGTCCTTCACGAGATCCGGCAGGCCGTTGACGATGTTGAACATGGTCTGGCATTCGGCATAGAGCCGCGCGCCGGCCGGTGTGGTCCGGAAATGGTTGGACGAACGGTCGATCAGGCGGCAGGCCATATGCTCTTCGAGGCGGCGAAGCGCATTGCTGATAGTCGGCTGCTTCAGCGACAGCCGGTTGCCCGCAGCCGTCAGGCTCTTTTCCTCGACGATCACCGTGAAGGTGCGCAGGAGGTTCCAGTCGATCTCCCAGACGAAACGGCGTCTTGGGCTGGGCATGGGTCACCTCATTCATTTGGTGAATGCTGGTCCTTCACCTAATGTATTTGTCGGGTGGAGTCCATTGTGGTTTGATCATCGCGGACCGACGACCCTGCGAGGCATGACGTGACCGATCAAGACCCAGTTTTCCCCGATTTCGGATTGACCCCAGAGGAGCGGCACCAGGCCGTTCGCGGTCACTATTACGAATATCCGGGCATGGACGGCGCCCGTGGTGAAATCTGGTGCTACACGCGGTCCTATGCCTACACGCCCGGCGCAATGGTGGACCTGCATATCAGCTCGACTGCGTCCTCCTGCCGTTTGGAGATCGTGCGCGACGGTGCCGTCGAGATCAGCGTTTATGGCACCGACAATATCGAAACGGTCTGGCAGGAAACGCCGGACCAGGTCTCCGTCACCGGCTGCGGCTGGGAGCCCACTTTCACGTTCCAGGTCCATGACAGCTGGCCTTCCGGCGCCTATCGCATCACGCTGACGGCTGAAGGGCGCGACGGCAAGCCGATCCAATGTCACCACATGATTATCGTCCTGCCGAAACCCGGTCCGAAACCCGGCCGCATCCTGCAGGTTGCCGCCACCGGCACCTGGACGGCCTATAACACCTGGGGCGGATCGAACCATTATCAGGGCATTACCGGCCCCAACCGCGACAAATATGCGACCACCGTCAGCATCGAGCGGCCGCTCTGCCGCGGCTTTGTCGTGCTGCCGCCGGATGCGCCGCGCGTGCCGCTGGAGGTCAGCCTGCCGCCGGGCACCATCCCGCGGTATCCGCATATGGAATGGGCTTTCGCCAACGGCTATTCGAAGAAATACACCTCGTCCGGCTGGGCAAGCTATGACAGCCAGTTCTTCCGCTGGGCGGAGCGCGAGGGCTATGGCGTCGATCTCGCCAGCCAGCACGAACTGCACAACAATCCCGGCATTCTCAATGATTACGACTGCGTCGTCTTCGTCGGCCATGACGAATACTGGACCTGGGAAATGCGCGATGCCGTCGATGCCTATGTCGATCAGGGCGGACATGTCGCGCGCTTTGCCGGCAATTTCATGTGGCAGACGCGGCTGGAAGACGAGGGCCAGCGGCAGGTCTGCTACAAATATGTCGCGCGCACGGAAGACCCGATCTACCAAAGCGGCGATGTCACCCGCGCCACAAACTCCTGGGAAGCGCCGGAGATCGGCCGCCCCGGCGCACTGACTTTCGGGCTCAATGCCACCAATGGTGTCTATTCCGGCTGGGGCGGCTGCGCGCCGCGCGGCGTGCGCGGTTTCCCGATCTACCGGCCGCGTCACTGGGCCTTTGCCGGAACCGGCCTGTTCTACGGCGACCTGCTCGGCGCCGACAGCCATATCTATGGCTACGAAGTCGATGGTCTTGCCTATGAGATTCGCTACGGCCTGCCTTATCCGGCAGCTGACAGCGGCGCGCCGGAGGGTCTGGAAATCCTGGCTCTGGGCATGGCGAGCCAGGTCGAGGAAAGCGATATCCTGACGCGCGAAGATCTGTTTTTCGGCGACGAGGACGGGCGGTTCATTGCCGAGACGCTTTATGGCGAGGCGAGCGACGAGAACATGGAAAAGGTTCGCTACAGCAACGGCATGATCGTCAACTTCAAGCGCGGCAAGGGCGAGGTTTTCCACGCCGGGACCTGCGAATGGGTGGCAGGCCTGCTGCGCCGGGACGCCATGGTCGAGCGCGTCACCGCCAATGTGCTGAACCGCTATCTCAACCGATAATTTCACCAAAGAGCAGAGCATCATGACCATCCAAGCCAATGAGCGGCCCGCATCCCATCTCTTCTACGTGACCCGCCTGCGCCGGCCGCTGGTCGATCGCGCCGAGGGCATTTATTTCTGGACTGAGGACGGCCGCCGCTTCATCGACGGCTCGAGCGGGCCGATGGTCAGCAATATCGGCCACGGCAACCGCCACGTCATCGATGCCATGAAGCGGCAGATGGAAAAGACGAGCTTTGCCTACCGCCTGCATTTCGAAAACGAGCCGGCCGAAGAGCTGGCCCGGCGGCTCGCTGGAAAGATGCCTGGCGATCTCGACCGGATCTTTTTCGTCTCCGGCGGTTCGGAAGCGGTGGAATCGGCAATCAAGCTGGCGCGGCAATGGGCAGTGGCAACCAGCCAGCCGAAGCGCTGGAAAGTGATCTGCCGGTTTCCGTCCTACCATGGCGGCACGATGGGGGCGCTCGGCGTGACCGGTGACCTGGCGCTGACTGAAACCTTTGCGCCGCAGATCCAGCCGATGCCGGCCATTCCGGCGCCGACAGCCTACCGCGACCGCGACAACCTGACGATGGAACAGCGCGGCCTGCGTTACGCCGACATGCTGGAGGAGAAAATCCTTGCCGAAGGGCCTGACAGCGTCGTCGCCTTCATCATGGAACCGATCGGCGGGGCGGCAACGGCAGCGCTTGTCGCACCCGATAGCTATTTCGCGCGCATCCGCGAAATCTGCGACAAATACGGTATCCTGCTGATCCATGACGAGGTGATGAGCGGCGCGGCGCGCACCGGCCGCTATCTCGGCGGCGACCACTGGAACTGCAAGCCTGACATCATCACTCTCTCGAAGGGCATCGGCTCCGGCTACGCCGCGCTTGGCGCCATGGTGGCCTCGTCGAAGCTGGTCAAGCCGGTGCTCGACATGGGCGGCTTCCAGCATGGCTATACCTATGCCGGCAATCCGCTGGCCTGCGCTGCCGGTCTGGCTGTGCTTGAAGAAATGGAACGGCTTGGCGTCGAAGCCAATGCGGCCGCGATGGGGGATCTGCTGAAATCCGAACTGGAGGGGCTTTCCAGGCGCTTCCCCTTTATAGCCGGCGTGCGCGGCAAGGGGCTGTTGATCGGCGCCGATCTCGTCGCCGATCCTGTGACCTTTAAATCCTTTCCCAAATCACAGGCGACCAACCAGCGGCTGCTCGATATCGCCTATGAAAAAGGCCTCATCCTCTATTCGCGCCGTATTCGCGGCGATGGCTACGAGGCCGACAATCTCATTTTGGCCCCGCCGCTGATCATCACGGCTCAGGAAATCGGCGATATGGTCTCGATCCTTGGCGATAGTTTCGAACAGCTGGCGCGTGAACTCGACCTGCCAGTGAACGGCTGAGAACGCGATCATGAAAAACAAGGTCATCATCACCTGCGCCGTCACCGGCTCCGTCCACACACCGTCGATGAGCCCCTATCTGCCGGTCACGCCGGACGAGATCGCCGGACAGGCGATCGCAGCGGCCGAAGCCGGCGCGTCGATCCTGCATCTGCATGCCCGCAATCCCACGGACGGCCGCCCAACCGCCGATCCCGCCGTATTCATGCAATTCCTGCCGCGCATCAAGCAGGCAACGGATGCCGTCATCAACATTTCCACTGGCGGCAGCTCGCTGATGACGCTGGACGAGCGCCTGGCCGCCTCGCTTCAGGCACAGCCGGAAATGTGCTCGCTCAACATGGGCTCGATGAATTTCGGTATCTTCCCGCTCGCCAAGCCCGGCATGGAATGGCAGCACGACTGGGAGCCGCAGCTGCTGGAGGCGACGCGCGGCACGATCTTCAAGAACACCTTTGCCGATATCGAAGATATTCTCAAACGGCTGGGCGAGGGGTGCGGCACGCGTTTCGAATTCGAATGCTACGATGTCGGCCATCTCTATTCGCTGAAGCATTTCTACGATCGCGGGCTGGTGAAAGGTCCGCTGTTCATCCAGTTCGTGCTAGGAATTCTCGGCGGCATCGGCGCCGATCCCGACAATCTCAGCCATATGAAGCGCATTGCCGACAAGCTGTTCGGCGCGGACTATCGCTTCTCGGTTCTGGCCGCCGGCCGCCAGCAGATGCCGCTGATCACCATGGGAGCGGCGATGGGTGGCAATGTGCGGGTCGGGCTCGAAGACAGCCTCTATCTCGGGCGCGGTGAGCTGGCCAAATCCAATGCGGACCAGGTGAGCCGCATCCGCACCATTCTTGAAGCTCTTTCGCTGGACGTCGCGACCCCCGGCGAGGCGCGCGCGATGCTGGCGCTCAAGGGCGGCGATCGGGTGGGCTTCTGATGGGAGAGAATTTACACCCGCCCGTGAAAATCCGCGTCGCGGCCGCCGAGGACGTGCATCTCATCCATGCCGGCCTGCTCATCATCGCCCGGCATCTCGATGCCGAAGGAAAGGTTACGGCGACGCCGGAAGACCTGCGCAAGCATGGTTTTGGGCGCAAGCCTGCCTTCACCGTTCTGCTGGCGGAATCCGGTGGCGAATTTGCCGGCATGTGTCTGTTTTTCCCAAGCTTTTCCACATGGCGCGGCTGCACCGGCGCCTATATCCAGGACATTGCCGTTGAAGAACGCTTTCGCGGCACAGGGGTCGGCGTGGCGCTCCTGCGCCACACGGCAGCGCATGTCCGCGCCGAGGGGGGCCGCTATCTGCGCCTGTCCGTCGAAGCGAAGAATGTCTCGGCGCAGCATTTTTATGAGCGGATGGGGCTTGCCTGGTCCGGCGAGGAGCGCATTCATGCGGCCTATGGCGAGGCTTTCGAAGCGCTGGCCGGACAGCATGAGAGCGGGGTTTAAGCAATGAGCATGAAGACATTTTACGCTGAAGAGCAGGCGAAACACGATCCGAAAATGTTTCTCTCCAGCGGCGCCCCCCAGCCCAATCCGGAACAGCCGGAGCGGATCGCACGGCTTCTCGCAGGCGCAAAGGCGGCGGGATCCGAGATCGTCAGACCGCGTAATCATGGCCTAAAACCAATCGCCGCTGTGCATACGCCGGAATATCTGGAATT
Organism: Pararhizobium qamdonense; assembly: GCF_029277445.1. NCBI lineage: Bacteria > Pseudomonadati > Pseudomonadota > Alphaproteobacteria > Hyphomicrobiales > Rhizobiaceae > Pararhizobium > Pararhizobium qamdonense. The sequence goes on from NZ_CP119568.1 coordinate 207,081, forward strand.
CCTGCAAAACATCTTTCTGCGCTGGCAGCGCATCGAGGGTGCCTCGCAAGAGGTGATCCCGAATATCCATCCGCTGGCAAGAACCGGCCGCTATCCAGCCTCCGCCGTCGGCCAGGCCGGTTATCACATGGCCGATACGGCTTGCCCGATCTCGGCCGATACCTGGGGCAGCGCCTGCTGGAGCGCCTGGAGCGCCGTCGAGGCGGCGCAAGCGGTTCTGGCCGGCGAACGCCATACCTATGCGCTCTGCCGCCCGCCGGGCCACCACGCCTTTGCCGATGTCGCCGGCGGGTTCTGCTTCCTCAACAATTCCGCGATTGCTGCGCAGCATCTGCTGACGTCGTCGAAACGCGTCGCTATCCTCGATGTCGACCTGCATCACGGCAACGGAACGCAGGGGATTTTCTATGGCCGCAGCGACGTGCTGACGGTATCGTTGCATGCCGATCCCGTGCGCTTCTATCCGTTCTTCTGGGGCAATGCCGATGAACGCGGCGAAGGCCTGGGGCTGGGCTACAACTACAATCTGCCACTGCCACGCAAGACCGCCGACGCCGGTTTCCTCGAAGCACTCGACGCCGCCAACCGCCGCATCGAAGCCTATGCACCGGACGCGCTGGTGGTTGCGCTTGGCCTCGACGCCTTCGAAGGCGATCCCTTCGGCGGACTATCCGTTTCCACCCCCGGCTTTGCCCGCATCGCCGAAGCCATCAGCAACCTCAGCCTCCCAACCGTCATCGTCCAGGAAGGCGGCTATCTCTGCGACGCGCTCGGCGATAACCTGACGTCGTTTTTGACCGGCTTCGGGCATTGATGGGTGGATTGGCGGCGGCATGGGTGAGAGTTCCATAACTTACCTTATCCATTCCGGAGCTGTAGCCGGGTGGATTCCATTTCCAAGTGCGACATCCCGATCGTGCCGGCCGCTTAGTTCTGGTTTCCGGCGCGGCTTGCCTCAGGCCCGTCAGGTCTTGCGCTTGCGGCAGTAGAGTTCCAAGCGGTGGCGGACCAGGTCGTAGCCGAGTTCTGCGGCGATCTCGGCTTGTAGCTGCTCGATCTTGTCGGAACGGAATTCGATGACCGCGCCGGTGTCGATGTCGATCAGATGATCGTGGTGCGGCGCATCCGCGGTTTCAAATCGGGCGGTGGCGCTTTCAAAGGCGTGGCGATGCACGACGCCCTGCTGCTGCAGCGCAGACAGCGTTCTGTAGACAGTTGAAAGCGAAACAGTAGCGTCGATTTCCTTTGCCCGGCGGTGCAATTCGCTGGCATCCGGGTGGTCCTCGGCATTGGCGAGTATCTTCAGGATCGCTGCGCGCTGACGCGTCACGCGTACGCCGCCGTCCCTCAGCACGCCCTCCAATTCCACAACGCGATTCTGGTTCTGTTTCATGGCCGTACACTAAAGCGCTTCATCGTTAAACGGAAGCCATTTAGCCCAAGCATGACGCGTTTGAAAATAGCCAGTTGCGAATGCTTCTCATTTGCATTGACTTGTGCAGATCATTCCCGTTATCCTGCCCGCGTCATCAAGGAGCATGGAATGATCGATCAGACGAGACGGATTATACTGGCTGGAGCAACGGCACTGGCAGTCTTGGCGCTTGCTGCGGGCACCGCAGCGGCGCAGGAGAAATTCAAGGTGGTCACCACATTCACCGTGATTGCCGATATGGCCAGCAACGTTGCCGGTGACGCCGCAACCGTCCTATCGATCACCAAGCCAGGTGCGGAAATCCATAATTACCAGCCGACCCCGCGCGACATCCTGAAGGCGCACGACGCCAAGCTGATCCTTTGGAACGGCCTCAATCTCGAACTCTGGTTTGAAAAATTCTTCCAGAATTTCGGTGATGTCCCAGGTGTTGTCGTCTCAAAGGGTGTGGAGCCGATGGGCATTGCCGAAGGCCCCTATAGCGGCAAGCCTAACCCGCATGCCTGGATGTCGCCCGCATCGGCGCTGATCTATGTGGATAATATCCGCGATGCTTTCGTCAAATACGACCCCACCAATGCCGCGATCTACCAGGCCAATGCCGAGGCCTACAAACAGAAGATCGGAGCGGCAATCGCGCCCATTCGCGCCGAAATCGGCAAGATCCCTGAAGACAAGCGCTGGCTGGTGTCGAGCGAAGGCGCTTTCAGCTATCTCGCCCGCGACTTTGGTCTGAAGGAGCTTTATCTCTGGCCGATCAACGCCGATCAGCAGGGCACGCCGCAACAGGTGCGCAAGGTGATCGACGCGGTCCGCGCCAACACAATCCCTGTCGTTTTCTCCGAAAGCACGATTTCCCCTGGTCCGGCGCAGCAGGTGGCGCGCGAGACCGGCGCACACTATGGCGGCGTGCTTTATGTGGATTCCTTGAGCGAGACGGACGGTCCGGTTCCGACCTACATCGACCTCCTGCGCGTCACGTCCGAAACCATCGCCAAGGGTCTTTCGCAATGACCCGTCAGGTTGAAACCGGACCCGGCCAAGAGAAAAAATCCGGGCAGCCAGGCAGCGGCATTCGCGTCTCAGGCGCAACGGTGACCTATCGCAACGGCCATCGCGCCTTGCTCGATGCGTCCTTCGAAATCCCGACCGGCACCATCACGGCGCTGGTGGGCGTCAACGGCAGCGGCAAATCGACCCTGTTCAAGGCGATCATGGGGTTTGCGCGGCTGGCGCGCGGCGACATCTCGGTGCTTGGGCTTTCGGTGCCGCAGGCGCTGAAAAACAACCTTGTCGCCTATGTGCCGCAGGCGGAAGAAGTGGATTGGAATTTTCCGGTTCTCGTCGAAGACGTGGTGATGATGGGCCGCTACGGTCACATGAACATGCTGCGCATCGCGCGCAAGGCCGATCACGATGCGGTCGAAGCCGCCCTCGCCCGCGTCGGCATGAGCGATTTCCGCAAGCGCCAGATCGGCGAATTGTCTGGCGGGCAGAAGAAGCGTGTCTTCCTGGCGCGCGCGCTGGCGCAGGATGGCCGCGTCATCCTGCTCGACGAACCCTTCACCGGCGTCGATGTCAAGACCGAGGACGCGATCATCCGCCTGCTGATGGGCTTGCGTGACGAAGGCCGGGTGATGCTGGTCTCGACCCACAATCTCGGCAGCGTGCCGGAGTTTTGCGATCGCGCGGTGCTACTCAAGAACACGGTGCTGGCCTACGGGCCGACGGAAACCACATTCACCCGGGAAAACCTCGAGCGCGCATTCGGCGGCGTGCTGCGCCATTTCGTCCTCGGCGGCAACAGCCTGCACGACGACGCCGATCCACGGCAACTGTCGGTTATCAGCGACGATGAGCGGCCACTGGTCATGTACGGCGCCAAGGGTCAGATGGTGCCGCAGCCCGCAAAGCCGCAGACTGCAACGCCGAAAACCGGAGCGGAGGTCAACAGACGATGATCGCCACGCTGATGGAGCCGTTTACCTACGGCTATATGCTGAACGCCATGTGGGTGAGCGCACTGGTTGGCGCCGTCTGCGCGTTCCTGTCGTCCTATCTCATGCTGAAGGGCTGGTCGCTGATTGGCGATGCGCTCTCGCACGCGATCGTTCCGGGCGTTGCCGGCGCCTATATGCTCGGCCTGCCCTTTTCGCTCGGCGCCTTCTTCTCCGGTGGGCTTGCCGCTGGCGCGATGCTGTTCCTCAACCAGCGTACCCGGCTAAAGGAAGACACCATTATCGGTCTGATCTTCACGTCTTTCTTCGGTCTTGGCCTGTTCATGATCTCTCTGTCGCCAACGTCTGTAAATATCCAGACGATCGTGCTCGGCAACATTCTGGCCATTACACCGGCCGACACCCTGCAGCTTGCCCTGATCGGGGTGATCTCGCTGATCATCCTGACGGCAAAATGGAAGGACCTGATGGTGACCTTCTTCGACGAGAGCCACGCGCGTTCGATCGGTATCCGCACCACATTGCTGAAGGTGATGTTCTTCACCCTGTTGTCTGCCTGCACGGTGGCAGCATTGCAGACGGTCGGGGCGTTTCTCGTCATTGCGATGGTGGTCACGCCCGGTGCCACCGCCTATCTGCTGACCGACCGCTTTCCCCGGCTGATCATCATCAGCTTGGCGATCGGTGCGTTGACGAGCTTCTTCGGCGCCTATGTCAGCTATTTCCTGGATGGCGCCACCGGCGGCATTATCATCCTTTTCCAAACGCTGCTCTTTTTCGCTGCCTTCGTTTTTGCCCCGAAACATGGGCTGCTTGCCGCCCGCAGACGCACAGCTCAGGCTCTGGAGGTGACCGCATGATGTCACTCGACATGCTCATGGCCGTCTTCGAATTCCCGTTCATGCGCAATGCGCTGCTGATCTCGGTGCTGGTGGCGGTACCGACGGCGCTGCTTTCCTGCTTTCTCGTCCTGAAAGGCTGGTCGCTGATGGGCGACGCGATTTCGCATGCGGTCTTTCCAGGTGTCGTCATTTCCTACATTGCCGGTCTGCCGTTTGCCGTTGGCGCCTTTGCCGCCGGCATGTCATGTGCGCTTCTGACCGGGTATCTCAAGGAAAACAGCCGTATCAAGCAGGATACGGTGATGGGCGTGGTATTCTCAGGCATGTTCGGCTTCGGTTTGGTGCTCTACACCAAGATCCAGAGCGATGTGCATCTCGACCATATCCTCTTTGGCGACATGCTCGGCATTGGCTGGCCTGATATCCTCCAAACCGGACTGATCGCGCTGGTGACCACCGCTATCCTTGCGGTGAAGTGGCGGGATTTCCTTTTGCATGCTTTCGATCCGGCCCAGGCAAAGGCCGTCGGTCTGCCCGTCAACTGGCTGCACTACGGATTGCTCGTCCTTCTTTCGCTGACGATCGTCGGAGCCCTGAAGGCCGTCGGGCTGATCCTCGCCATCGCCATGCTGATCGCACCGGGCGCCATTGCCTTCCTGATCACCCGGACGATGGGAGTGATGCTGATTGCCGCTGTCCTCGTCGCAACCGTGGCATCGTTCTTCGGGGTCTATCTCTCGTTCTTCATCGACAGTGCGCCAGCCCCGACCATCGTGCTTCTCATGACAATTATCTTCATAGCCGCCTTTATCTGGTCGTCATGGAGGTCCGCCAGCGCAGAGGCGCAGCAAACCATCAGCGAGTGATCTTGCGTCATCTTGAGCTTGCGACGCTGGATTTCAAACGATCCTGCCGCGGGCGGCGACGGGCCAGATGGCTGAAATCTCGCCGTTTTCGATGATGTTGACCGCATCGACCAGGTTGGTGACGACGCAAGCGTGATTGGGGACGATGCGCAGCCGGTCGCCGACTTTCAGGTTGATCGGCCCGTCGCTGACCAGGCGGCCGTGCTCTTCCGAAAGCTGATCGATGGCGATGTCGTCGCGGTTAAGCACATGGCCATAGCCCGAGAGACCGAGCAGGTCGGAGGTCAGCGCCTTTGAGCCGGCGTCGATGATGGCGCGGTTGGCTGCGGGGACGGACACCACGGTTGCCAGCACCGTAAGGGCGCAGTCGTCCCATGTGCAGACGCCGCGCGTCACCAGAGAGCGGTCGTTATAGACATAGGTTCCCGGCCGGTATTCGGTCGTCACCGGTGCCTTGGCCGCGTCCATCATCGAGGGTGTGCCGCCCGATGTAATGACCGCCACCGTAATGCCGGCTGCCTCGATGAACGCCTTGGCGCGGGTCATGAAGGATTCGACGGCGGCCGCATCATTGGCCGGCGGATAGGTCATCAGCCCGCCGAAGACCAGGCCTTCGGCCTTGGCGATCCGTTGCGCAAGCGTGGCTGCGGCTTCGGGCGTCGGCACGCCGCAGCGGTCAGCCCCGGTATTGCATTCGACCAGTACCCGCAGCGGCTGAGCTTCCTGCGCAAAGGCGGCGGAGAGGCCGTCGATGACCGTCTCGTTGTCGGCAACGACACTCAGCGTCACCTTGCGTGCAAGCGCTGCGAGATGCGCGAGCTTTTCGGCGCCGAGAATATTGTAGGTGATGAGAACGTCGCGGATTTCAGCGCTGGCGGCGACCATGGCCTCGGCTTCAGACACCTTTTGGCAGGTCACGCCGATGGCCCCTGCCCTAAGTTGCATCTCGGCCACCGCCGGCAGCTTATGCGTCTTGATATGCGGGCGGACCTTCAAGCCATGGGCGTCGGCATAGGCCTGGAAATGATCGATATTGCGCTGGGCGATGTCGAGATCGACCAGGACGGCTGGCGTGCTCACGGTCTGAAACGTCGATGGGGCCTTGCTCATGGTGTCTCCGGATGTCCTGCTATGATCTTGACGGAAGCGCTAGCGTTTCCCGCCCGAATTCCTATCCGGCAAAGTTCTGCCCGTCCATGCGCGTCGCGTAAATTGCGGCGATTGCCATGGACGTCAGTTAAAGCGGCTCAGCTCTCACCCGGGCTGCGCCGCCATTGCCGGGGCGAAAGGCCTGTCCGCGTCAGGAAAAAACGGGAGAAATAGGCGGGATCGGCAAAGCCGAGCCGGAAGCCGATTTCCTGCACGGAAATCTGCGTGAACAGCAGTTCGCGTTGCGCCTCGTCGATCAGCTTGCCGTTGATCAGCATCTGGGTGCTGCCGCCGGTCAGCTGTTTGACGATGCGGTTGAGATGCGTGGGCGACAACCCCAGCGCATCTGCATAGAAGGATGCTGGTTTGTGGGAGCGGAAATGCTGGTGGATCAAACCGGTCAACCGGTTGAGCCGCCGCTCGTTTGCCGTCGCTCCCGCCTCTTCGTCCGCCTGCCCCCCGGACGTCAGCCGTGCCGTCAGCCTGAGCGCGGAGGTGAGATAGGCCTCGCAAAGATCGGCCGCCCCGGTACGCCGGGCTGCCGCCTCTGCCGCCAGCCGGTGCAGCGTATCGGCGATATAGCGGCTGCCGGTGTCGTCCGGGAGCAGCGCCGTCAGGCGCGGCAGACTGAGCCAGGCGCCAAACCGGCTGTGATCGCCGGGCATGGTTTTCAGATGCGACGCAAGCACCGTGAACACGTAACCATCGATATCCCTGGAGAACCGGAATCCGTGACGGCAAAGCGGCGGCACCGTGATGACGGCGGGTGCTGTAATCGCCTGGACGGCATCGCCAAAAACCGCGTCGCCCGATCCTGCCGCGATGTACAGGATCTGAAAGAACTGCTCGTGGCGATGCTGACCGATTTCCCAGTGATGCAGGCTGCTACGCGACGGAATCGTTTCGCAATGCAGCCAGAAACGCGGTGAATCACCGGAGTTTTCGCCATAGAGCTCATAGGTGGGGATCGCGCGCATCATGCCCTGACAATATCCGGATGTTCGATTTGTGCAATTTTCTGGGTTTGATGTCCATGGAGACGGCCCCCGCCCGGTGCAACAATCCAGCTGCCTATTTCGGGAGGAAACATGCGCACGCAGGTCGTCATCATCGGTTCGGGGCCATCTGGCCTGCTGCTCGGGCAATTGCTGGCGAAATCCGGTATCGAGGCCATCATTCTGGACCGTGCGGACAAGGACTACATTCTGGGCCGCGTGCGTGCCGGCGTGCTTGAGCAGGGCACGGTGGGGCTGATGGACAAGGCCGGAGCTGGTGCGCGGATGCATGCCGAGGGTTTGCCGCATGGCGGCTTCCAGCTTGCCTTCGATGGCCGTGACCACCGCATCGACCTTGCTGATCTGACCGGTGGCAAAGGAGTGACGGTCTATGGCCAGACCGAGCTGACGCGCGACCTGATGCAGCAGCGCGAGGCAACCGGCGCAACGACGATCTATGATGCGGTGAATGTTTGCCCGCACGATTTCGACGGCTGCTCGCCCTATGTCACCTATGAGAAGGCGGGCGTCACCCACCGGATCGACTGCGATTTCATCGCCGGATGCGACGGGTTCCATGGTGTCAGCCGCAGGAGCGTGCCGGAAAAATCGATCACCACGTTTGAAAAGGTCTACCCGTTCGGCTGGCTTGGCCTGCTCGCCGATGTGCCGCCGGTCAATCACGAATTGATCTATGCCAATCATCCCCGTGGTTTTGCGCTCTGCTCGATGCGCTCGCAAAGCCGCAGCCGCTATTATCTGCAATGTGTCTTGGACGAGAAAGTGGAGGACTGGAGCGATCAGCGGTTCTGGGACGAACTGCGCCGCCGATTGCCCGAGCATCACGCCGAAGCGCTTGTCACCGGCCCGTCCTTTGAAAAATCGATCGCGCCGCTGCGCTCGTTCGTGGCCGAGCCGCTGCGGTTCGGCTCTCTCTTCCTCCTTGGCGATGCGGCTCATATCGTGCCGCCGACGGGGGCCAAGGGGCTGAACCTGGCGGCAAGCGATGTGTATTACCTGCATGCCGGTCTCTGCGAATACTATCAGGAACGCTCGCCTGCCGGTATCGACGCCTATTCTGCACGCGCCCTCTCCCGTGTCTGGAAAGCGGTTCGTTTCTCCTGGTGGATGACGACAATGATGCACCGTTTTCCGGATACCGGCGCCTTCGACCAGAAGATCCAGGAAGCCGAACTGGACTATCTCACCCATTCGCGCGCGGCAGCTACGGTGCTGGCCGAGAATTATGTGGGGTTGGATTACTGAGCAATGGGAGGCATCCGAAAGGCCTCCCTCTCCAACCAGGAATGTGTCGGCAACCGATATCGCCGCCGCTCCTTACATCAGGCACGTTCGAGCGCGATTGCGATCCCCTGCCCGACACCGATGCACATGGTCGATAGGGAAAAGCGGCCGCCGGTCAGCTGGAGGTCGAGGGCGGCGGTGCCGGTGATGCGGGCGCCGGACATGCCAAGCGGATGGCCAAGCGCGATGGCGCCTCCGTTGCGGTTGACGCGTGGATCCTCATCGCCGATGCCGAGTTCACGCAGGACGGCGAGACCCTGGCTGGCGAAGGCTTCGTTGAGCTCGATCACATCGAACTGGTCCTGCGTCATGCCAAGCCGCGCCATCAGCTTTTGCGAGGCGGGCACCGGGCCGATGCCCATGATGCGCGGCGGAACGCCTGCGGCTGCACCTCCCATGACGCGGGCGACCGGCGTCAGGCCATGTTTCTTCACGGCGGCTTCCGAGGCAATGATCAGCGCGGCCGCGCCATCGTTGACGCCGGAGGCATTGCCGGCGGTCACGGTGCCGCCCTCCTTCTTGAAGGGTGTGCCGAGCTTGGCGAGCGTTTCGATCGTGGTTGCGCGGGGGTGCTCATCCCTGTCGATGGTGATCGGATCACCCTTGCGCTGCGGGATGACGACGGGGGTGATCTCGCGCGCGAGACGTCCGTTGTCCTGGGCAGCGGCCGCCTTGTTCTGTGAGTGGAGTGCGAAGGCGTCCTGGTCTGCCCGGCTCACCTTGTAATCCTCGGCGACGTTTTCGCCGGTTTCCGGCATCGAATCGACACCATATTGTTTCTTCATCAACGGATTGATGAAACGCCAGCCGATCGTCGTATCGTGAATTTCGGCGGCGCGGGAAAAGGCAGTTTCGGCCTTGGGCATGACGAACGGTGCGCGTGACATGCTTTCCACGCCCCCGGCAATCATCAGTTCGGCCTCGCCGGCACGGATGGCACGGGCGGCCGTGATGACGGCATCCATGCCGGAGCCGCACAACCGGTTGATGGTGGTGCCGGACACGTCAAGCGGCATGCCGGAGAGCAGCAGCGACATGCGCGCGATGTTGCGATTGTCCTCGCCCGCCTGGTTGGCGCAGCCGAAAATCACATCGTCCACCGCCTGCCAGTCAACGAAAGCATTGCGTTGCATCAGCGCTTTCAGCGGAATGGCGCCGAGATCATCGGCCCGCACGGAAGAGAGAGAGCCACCGAAACGGCCGATCGGCGTGCGGATATAGTCGCAGATATAGGCTTCAGCCATCACGCCGCCTCCCCGTCGCCCTGATGGGCTTTCCTGGTGCGGGCGTTGATGTCGCGCAGGGTCTGCAGCTCGGTTTCAGTCGGAGCGGGCGTGTCGATCACCGTGTCGGCAAACTTGATCGGCCAGCCGCAATTTTCAGAGATTTGCGCGTGGGTCACGCCCTGATGGATCGACACCACGGTCAATTCCTTGGTGACCGGGTCCGGCTCGAGGATGCAGAGGTCCGTGATCACGCGGCTCGGTCCCTTGGTCTTCATGCCGAGCCGTTCGCGGTGATTGCCGCCTTCGCCGTGGCCCATCGAGGTGATGAAATTGAGCTTATCGACGAAGCCGCGCTTGGAGAGCGCCATGGTAATGAAGATCTGGCCGCAATTGCTGGCAATCTCCGGCGCGCCACCACCACCGGGCAGGCGCACCTTCGGATGATCGTAGGGACCGACCACCGTGGTGTTGAGATTGGCGAATCTGTCGATCTGGGCGCCGCCGAGAAAGCCGGTGGTGATGCGCCCGCCCTGCAGCCAGTAGCGGAACATTTCAGGGACCGGGACGGTGAACAGTGCCGTGTCGCACAGCTCGCCATCGCCGATCGACAGCGGCAGGACATCCGGCCTGGTGCCGACCGTGCCGCTTTCATAGATCAGCGTGATATCCGGCGCATGGGTGAGCCGTGCCACGTTGCAGGCAGCCGACGGCGCGCCGATGCCGACAAAACAGACATCCTCGTTGGTCAGTGCACGCGCGGCCGCAATGGTCATCATTTCGGTGGGGGTGAAGTCGCTCATCGTCATCTCCTCACGCGGCCTTCTTTGCATGCCTGGCAAAGTCTTCCGGCCCGGCCTGCATGATGTTGTCCTCGATCCAGGCCTGGAACGTATCGCGATCGCGGGCGATCTCGTCCCAGGCAATGTAGAAGGCGTTCGAGCGTGGATAATAGCCATGCGCATAGGATGGAAAAGCGCCGCCGGGCACGGCAACGACGGCAGTCACGGCCCAGGAGGGCAGAATGACGGAATTGGGTGAAGGCGCGTTCAGATCATCGACAATCTCCTCGACCGTGACGATCGAGCGCTTTGCACCAAGCACCGCTTCCTTCTGCACGCCAACGATCCCTTCGAGCAGTACATTGCCCTTCCGGTCGGCCTTCAGCGCATGGATGATCGTCACGTCCGGGCGGATGGCCGGCACGGCCGCCAGCACCTCGCCGGTGAAGGGGCAGGTGACCTGCTTGATATTCGGGTTCACCTTGGGAAGGTCGGCGCCGATATAGCCGCGCAGCATGGCAAATGGCAGGTTTGCGGCGCCGGCTTCATAGGCGTTTGCCATCGCGGCGTGGGAGTGCTCCTCGATCTCCAGCGGCCGTGGCCACTGGTTTTCGACGGCATCGCGGAAGCGGTGCAGCGAGCCGACGCCCGGATTACCGCCCCAGGAGAATTTCATGCCGCGCGCAGCACCCGCCCCGATCAACTGATCGTAGAGAATATCCGGCGTCATGCGGATCAGGAACAGATCCTTTTTGCCCTGCCGGATCACCTCATGACCGGCGGCATAGGGGATCAGGTGGGTGAACCCCTCCATGGCGACGGTATCGCCGTCCCGTACGTTTTCGGAAATGGCTTCCGCCAGCGAAGTCAGTCGCGCCAAGGCATTCTCCTTCTGATCTTTGGGTGGCGCAAATAAGCGCTCGAATCCACGCGCCGTCAAATATTTCGTGCGTTATTTGATATTTGTTCGTATAACGCACATACGAAGATCAAATTTGCGAGGCGTGGTTATGCGGGAATCGGATTTCGTCAGCGGCTTTGCCCGCGGTCTAAAGGTCATCGAAGCCTTCGGGGAAGCACGTCCGAAGCTCACCATCGCCGAGGCTGCGAAGCTCACGGAACTCGACAGGGCGACGGTGCGCCGCTGCCTGCTCACGCTCGCCGATCTTGGTTATGCCGATTATGACGGCAAGTTCTTTGCCTTGACGCCGAAGGTGCTGCGGCTCGGCCATGCCTATCTCTCGGCAACGCCCCTGCCCCTGGTGATCCAGCCCTATCTCGACCAGCTCTCGGAAAAGGCGGGGCAAAGTGCCTCGGCGTCGGTTCTCGACGGGACCGAGATCGTCTATATCGCCCGCGCCGCGCAAAAGCGGGTGATGTCGATCAATCTTTCTCCGGGATCGCGCTTGCCTGCCTATTGCGCCTCGATGGGGCGGGCTCTTTTGGCTTCGTTGCCCGAAGCGGAGGCGCGCAGCATTCTGGACCGCTCGGAACTCAAGGCCAATACGCCGGTGACCAAGACGGAACCGGATTTCCTGATGGCAGAGCTTCGCCTTGTGCGGGCGCAGGGATATGCCGTCATCGATCAGGAGCTGGAACTCGGCCTCTGCTCCATCGCCGTCCCCGTTGAAAACGATCGCGGCCGGGTGATGGCTGCCATCAATATCGGCGCCCCTGCAGCGCATGTGCCGGCAGCGGACATGGTTCAGCGCTACCTGTCTTTGCTCAAGGACACGCAAAAGGCGCTGCGGCTGGTGCTGCGATAGCCAATATGGGCGCGGCAAGCGGGCAAAGGCCGATCGTTCTGCTGAAGAAGGTGTGGCGCGGCAAAGATGCAGCGGCAAACATCGGAAACTTGACCTTGCCGGGACGCCTGGAACATAGATGACAGCGTGCTCCGGCCGATGCCGGTCAACGGAATGTATGGAAGCGATGGCATGCGGAAATTACCTGCGCTTTCGGCGATGAAGGTGTTCGAGGTCGTCGGGCAGACACGCAGTTTTACGCGTGCGGCCGAGCTGCTGAATCTCACGCAAAGTGCGGTCAGCCGCCAGGTGCGCAATCTGGAAAAGCAGCTGGGCGAAAACCTTTTGATCCGCCATCATCATGATCTCGAATTGACCCGCGCGGGTGCCGAACTTTTGGCAACGCTGCAGCTTGCCTTTCACAATGTCGAGCAGACGGTGCGCTCGATCATGGAAAAGAGCAACCGCAACCGGCTGCGCATCAACGTGCCGCCGACTTTTGCCAAGCGCTGGCTGATGCCCCGTCTGTCGCGTCTGCGCAAGGCCCTGCCGGAGATCGAGATCAGCCTCAGCACCGATCTCAAGGATACGCTGGCCGAGCGCAGCCTGCTTGATTGCGCTATTCGCTTCGGCGATGGCGAATGGCCGATGCTGCAATCGCGCATCCTGATGACCGAACGGCACATTGCAGTCTGCGCGCCCGGCCTTTTGAGGGCGGCGGAGCGCGGTGGCCGGATCGACCTTTCGTCCTTTACCTTCCTGCATGTGCTGGCGGCCGCCGATCAGCGCTACCTCACCTGGCAGCACTGGCTGGATGCCGCCGGTCTTGGCGGCACCGATGTGCGCGGCGGCATGGAATTCGATCTTCTCGACCTGGTGATCGAAGCCGCCTGCAACGGGCTTGGAATTGCCGTGGTTGATCGCTTCATGGTGGAAAGCCAGCTGCAAAGCGGCCAGCTTGTGCCCGTGCTCGATGTCGAGATCGAGGGCCATGAATCCTACTGGCTGGTTACCCGCACCGACCAGCCTGAGGGCGCCAGTGTCCGGCAATTTCGCACATGGCTGATGAATGAGATTGCGCTGGCTGACGGCTCCAACGCCGCAGCACAATGAGCAAGGCGAAACATTCGTTTTTGGAATGCTTGGCCCGATAATAAGTCGCTTGCGAACGGGGGCGAAGGTCCCGTCTACTGGCTGAACTGACTATGTTTCGGGTGGGCTCATGACGCAGTATCGCAACTTCATCGGTGGCCGTTTTGTCGATAAGGCCGGCTTGGCTGAGATCGAGGTGCGCAATCCGGCCAATGGCCAGATCTTCACCACGGTTCCGGCCGCGGACGACGCGGATGTCGTAGCGGCGGTCGAGGCCGCGAAACGCGCGCAGAAGCTCTGGCGCAAGCTCCCGGCGATCCAGCGTGGCGATGCCTTGCGCAAACTGGCCGATGCGGTCGAGCGGCATGCCCCGACGATTGGCGAGGCGCTGGCGCTGGAATCCGGCAAGAGCCTTGCGGATGCAACCGCCGAAGCCATCTACGGCGTCGAACTGATGCGCTATCACGCGGAATGGGCGCGCCGCATCGAAGGCGAGATCATCGAAAGCGACACGCCGGGTGAGACGCTGCTGCTCAAGCGCGAGCCGATCGGCGTCGTTGCCTGCCTGATCCCGTTCAATTTTCCGATCTATACGCTGGTGCGCAAGATCGCGCCCGCCCTCATCACCGGCAATGCCGTCGTTGTGCGTCCGAGCAACACAACCCCGGCCTCCGCCTTCGCGTTTGCACAAGCGGTTCTGGAAGCGGGTCTGCCGGACGGGCTCGTCAACATCATGACGATGTCGCACGATGTGGCCCGCACCATGTGCACGCATCCGGCCGTCGGCATGATCACGCTGACCGGCAGCGTTTCGGCGGGCCAGACGGTGCTCGATTACTGCAAGACCAATATTGCCAAACCCTCGCTGGAGCTTGGTGGCAAGTCGCCTGTCATCGTCGAGCCCGATGCCGATCTCGACGCGGTGGCCCGCATGGTTCTCGGCGCAAAGACGGCCCATTGCGGACAGGTCTGCACCTCTGCCGAGCGGCTTTACGTCCACGCGTCGATCCACGATGTTCTGGTCGAGAGGCTGCGCCAGGGCTTTGCCGCCCGCCGTTTCGGCGACCGCGCCATTGACCCCGAGATGATGGGACCGCTTGCCAATGCGGCGGCGCGTGACCGTATTCATGGCATGGTCGAACGGGCCGTGGCGGAGGGAGCGACAGTCGCCGCCGGTGGTGCCGTTCCGGATGGCGAAGGCTATTTCTATCCGCCGACCCTGATGACCGGCTGCCGCCAGGATATGGAGATCGTCCGCGAAGAGGTGTTTGGCCCGGTGCTGGCGGTGTTGTCCTACGAGACGTTCGACGAGGCTTTGGCGCTCGCCAGCGATCACCAGTTCGGGCTCGCCTCGGTGCTGTTTTCGGAAAATTACCGCAAGGTCATGCAGGCGGCGAGCGAGATGGAAGCGGGCGAGCTTTACGTCAACCGTTTCCCGGCCGATCCCTACCAGGGCTATCATGCAGGCTGGAAGAAATCCGGGCTCGGCGGCGATGACGGCAAGCACGGCATGCTCGAATTCACGCAGACGCGGCTTGTTATCCTGAAACATTGATGACCCGGCGAGGAGGAACCACCCCATGAAGATCGCATCGATGAAAACCCACGTGGTTGCCGTTCCACCGCCGCATGTCGGCGGCATGTACTGGATTTTCGTCGAGCTTGAGACGGCCTGCGGCATTTCGGGGGTGGGCGAAATCTATGCGACCTCGTTTCATCCCTCGGCCATGGTTGCGCTAATCGACGATGTCTTCCAGCGCTATCTTCTCGATCACGACCCCCACCAGATCGAGCGTTTCTGGCGGGCGGCCTATTCGAGCGGCTTCACGCAACGTCCTGATACGACGATGATGGGGATCGTCTCGGGTTTGGAAATCGCCTGTTGGGACATTATCGGCAAGGCTGCAGGCCGGCCGGTTTCCGATTTGCTGGGTGGGACCGTCCACGAAAAGCTGCGCGCCTATACCTATCTCTACCCGAAGAATGCGGCCGGCGACTACGATTACAACGACCCGGATCTTGCCGCCGAAGAGGCCATCCGCATGGTCGAGATGGGCTTTACCGCCGTCAAGTTCGATCCGGCCGGTCCCTATACCAATTATTCCGGCCACCAGCTTTCGATGGGTGTTCTCGACCGTTGCGAACTCTTCTGCGCCAAGATCCGCGAAGCGATCGGTAGCCGGGCGGATATCCTTTTCGGCACGCATGGACAGATGGTGCCGTCTTCGGCGATCCGGCTGGCGCGGCGGCTGGAAAAATACGATCCGCTGTGGTTCGAGGAGCCGGTGCCGCCCGGACAGGAAGCGGCCATGGCCGAAGTGGCGCGCGCCACCTCCATCCCGATCTCGACCGGCGAGCGGCTGACGACGAAATACGAGTTCCAGCGTGTGTTGCAGCTTGGCGCGGCGGCGATCCTGCAGATGAATGTCGCCCGCGTCGGCGGCCTGTTGGAGGCCAAGAAGATCGCCGGGATGGCCGAGGCCTTCTATGCCCAGATCGCACCGCATCTCTATAACGGGCCGGTGGGCGCCGCCGCCAGCATCCAGCTTTCAGCCGCAACCCCCAACTTCCTGATCCACGAAGCGATCATGGATTTCGGCGGCTTCCACGCAGAGGTGCTGAAAACCAAGCTGCAGTTCGACGATGGTTATCTCATTCCCTCGCGCGAGCCGGGCCTCGGCATCGAGCTCAATCTCGATGTGATTGCAAAAAACTCCCCCTATACCGGCGACCGCCTGCACCTGCAGATGGCCGCAACGCCCGCCGACATCAAGGAATTCATGCCCGCCAGGGGCTGAGCCTGAACAGAGACCGTCCATGATCTACGATTTCGTCATTATCGGTGCGGGTTCGGCCGGCTGCATCCTTGCAAGCCGCCTCAGCGAAAGCGGCCGCTACAGCGTTCTCCTCATCGAGGCGGGCGGCAAGGACACGTCCTTCTGGTTCAAGATCCCGATCGGGTACGCCAAGAGCTATTACAATCCCAAGGTCAACTGGATGTATTCGACCGAGCCGGAAGCGGGGCTCGATGGGCGCAGGATCTATGTGCCGCGCGGCAAGGTCCAGGGCGGGTCGGGTTCGATCAACGCCATGGTGTTCGTGCGGGGTGCGGCCGATGATTTCGACGACTGGGAAGCAGCGGGGAATCCAGGCTGGGGTGCGGACGAAGTCCTGCCCTTTTTCAAGACGCTCGAGACCCATGCAAATGGCGCCTCCCCCTGGCATGGCGGCCATGGCCCGATCCATGTGACGCCGATGCGCGGCATGACCCACCCGGTCACCGATGCCTATCTGAAGGGCTGCGAGGAGCTGCATCTGCCAGCCACCGCCGATTTTAACGGCGCCTCGATCGAAGGTGCGGGGGTCTACGATATCAACACCCGCAACGGCCGGCGCTCGCATTCCAGTGCCGAATATCTGCACCCGGCGCTGAAAAGAGCCAATGTCTCGATCGTGTACCGTTCCCTTGCGCAAAGGCTGGTCTTTGCGCCGGATGGGCGAGCGGCCGGCGTCGAGGTCCTGCAGGATGGCGTCAAGCGGATATTTTCGGCGCGGCGCGAGGTCATCCTGTCGGCCGGTGCGGTCGATACGCCGAAACTGCTGCAACTTTCCGGCATCGGCGATGGAAAAGCGCTTAACGAAAAAGGTATCGCGAGCCGCCGCCATCTGCCGGCCGTCGGGGAGAACCTGCAGGATCATCTGGCGGCAAGCTTCTACTACCGTGCCAACCGGCCGACATTGAACGGCGTATTCGCAAGCCTGTTCGGCCAGGCGCGGCTGGGACTGCAATATATGCTGACCCGCAAGGGGCCTTTTGCCATGAGCGTCAACCAGGCGGGCGGGTTCTTCCGCGGGTCGCCGGCGCAGGCCCGGCCGAATATCCAACTCTATTTCAATCCGCTGTCCTACCGCATCCCCGTCGATGCCAGCGCGTCCATGGTGCCCGAGCCTTATGCGGGTTTCCTGATTGCGTTCAATTCCTGCCGCCCGACAAGCCGTGGCCGGATTGCGCTGGCCTCCGGCGATCCGGCAACGGCTGCGCTGATCCAGCCGAATTACTTGTCGACGGAGCGCGATATCACCGAAGTCATCGAGGGGAGCCGGCTGGTACGCCGGATCGCTTCGGCGCCGTCGCTGGCCGCCATTATCGACGCCGAGGTCTCCCCGTCGCCAACAGCTGCAAGCGACGAAAGCCTGCTCGATTATTTCCGCGCCAATGCCAGCTCGATCTATCACCTCTGCGGCAGCTGCATGATGGGACCGGATGCGGAGACCTCGGTGGTGGATGCCCGGCTGCGGGTGCACGGGGTGGAGGGCCTGCGCATTGTCGATGCCTCGGTCTTTCCCAATGTCACCGCCGGCAACATCAATGCACCGACGATGATGGTGGCCGAAAAGGGCGCAGCGATGATCCTTGAGGATGCGGCTTGAGACTATGACCATGGCCGGCGGCGGATGGAGCCATTTCATCAGTCCCGGAGCGACCTGAAACGGAGGACGGATATGCGCTACGGCTTTATCGGACTTGGGCATTTGGGCCAGCACCTGGCGGGCAGTCTCGTGCGCGAGGGTTTTCCGCTCACCATTCACGACCGGGACCGCAGCCGTGCGGAACCATTGCTGGAACGCGGCGCGCTGTGGGCCGACAGTCCGCAGGCGCTGGCAGCCGGCGTCGATGCCGTAATCACCTGCCTGCCCTCGCCAGCGATTTCGCAGGCTGTGCTGACGGGTCCGGACGGTATCCTGTCAGGCTTGAAGGCCGGTGGCACCTGGATCGAGATGAGCACGCTCGACCAGAACGATATCGAGAGGCTTGCAGCACTTTCGGCTGCAAAGGGCATCCGTATGCTGGAGGCACCGGTGACGGGCGGCGTCCACCGCGCAGCCGCCGGCGACATCACCGTCATTGCAGGCGGCGACCGCGATCTGTTCGATACGCATCTGCTGGCGCTGAGCGCCATGGGCGGCGAAATCTTTCATGCCGGGCCGCTCGGCAAGGCCGCTGTGATCAAGGTCATCACCAATATGCTGGCCTTCATCCATCTTCTGGCGACCGGCGAAGCGCTGATGCTGGCCAAGAAAGGCGGCATCGACCTGACCGATGCCTTCAACATCATCAAGGCGAGCTCCGGCAACAGTTTCGTGCATGAGACCGAAGGCCAGGTGATCCTGAACGGCAGCTACAACATCAATTTCACCATGGATCTCGCCTGCAAGGACCTCGGCTTCGCGCTCGGTTTCGGCAAACAGTTCGGCGTGCCGCTCGATCTCGCCTCGCACACCTTGCAGACCTTTATCCGCGCCCGCTCGACCTATGGCGGCGACGCCTGGTCGTCGCAGGTGGTGAAGCTGCTGGAAGACGCCGTGGGCACCGATCTGCGCGCTCCAGGCTTCCCGGCGGAGTTGTGAGGCGCAAATCTTTTTCCAAAAGCAGGCATGCGTCAATTGCCGTTGATATAGACAACGGCAAACTCATCGCCATAGGCTTTGCTCCAACCGGAAAGCTCGTTAAAAAATGGGATGCGGGCGTCATTCGCTTCCAACAGTGCCCACGTGATATCGTGGTCTTCAATGGTTTTTTGCAGAACGGGTTTGCCCGCTGCGGTTGCCATAATGGCGGTTGCATTCATGAAGCCATTCAGGAAAAGCTGATCGGTGCGGCCGTCAATATATGTTTTGATGCCGTGAAAGATCAGCGTGCCGCCAAAATTGTAGCTGTTGAGCACATTTCCTGACAAACGCTGCGTTCGCGCGAAAGCGAGTGCACCTGATGCGGATGTCTGAGCGCCCGGACTGACCGTCGAAAAACCTAGAAAGCCGGCGCAAACGGCAAACCAGCCTCCTATAATCACACCGGCGATCCGGCGGTGATGTTTGGCGATAATCCGTTCCAGACCGTCGCGGGCTTCGCCCATCCAACTGCGCAGCGACAGGGCCGCAAACTGTTGCGCAATATCGGGGGCCAGCACGATGGGTACCAAAAGCAGCCAGAGATACTGGAAGCGCGAATAGGCCAGGAACAGATGCAGCGTGAAGATGAAGAAGGCCGCATATGTCCAACGAACGCGTACTCTTGTTAGCAAAAGTGCGGCGACGACAATCAGCAACAAGACTTCCTGAAGAACATCCGTGCGCGCATTTAGCGGGCTCCATTCACTGATTTGGGCGACAGCCTCATTGCCCGACGCGACGGTGAAGGTCGCAAGAATGGCCTTTATGCCGTAGGGATTGATCAACGTTACCAATGGGCACAACAGGCCGAAGACGATCCATTGGGCGAGAACGCGTGGTTGCGAAAGGCGCGCGCGCGCCAGAAAGTCCAACCCGGCGACGGCTGCGATCACGAACCCGAAGGTGAAGGTTCCGTGCAGATTGGCCCATAGCGTGATCAAAGCCAGAAGCCAGAATGGCGGTGGCTGCCGTTCACGCGCAGTCTGAAACAGCACGGCGGTCCACAGGACGATGATGGGAAGACTGAAAATGAGCGGCCGCGCACTATAGACGGAACTCGCGAAAAACGTGACGGTGATGGCAACCGCGACCGTGACGACCGGTTTGAAAGCAGCACTCAGATACCAGGTCAGAATGAACGTCATCAGGCTAACTGCCGAGACTGTTATGGCGATCACGCCGCTCCAGCCGAAAGTCTGGTATGCGGACGCCAGAAGAACCTGGCCCAGCCATTCCTTGGCAATCCACGGCTGGCCTGCAAACGTATGCGAGTAGGTATCGGCAACCGGGATCATCCGGTTTGCCAACATATCGAGGCCCACCTTCACCTGCCACCAATTGTCGGGATCCCGCAAAAGATCCGAAGAATAGATGAAAAGCTTTGCAGTGACCGCAAGGACGACCGACAGGCAAACAATCAGCCGGATTTGCCGGCTTTGTTCCGCCGACGTTGCATCGCCCATAGCTGGGCTTTCCTGGCGGACCGGTTTTTCAAAGGTTATCTCAGCTACCGCCATGATCCAATCTCAAGATGAGGTGTCGTTTGAAGGGTTGCGTGGTGGTGCGGGCACGAAAACGAACCGCGATGATGCGAGATAAAAGAGAACCGAATAGACGCAGATCCCGGCCAGATGCACCCATGGATTATGGGTGAGGCTGATGGAAAGTGCTGTCGAAATGACTGCCAGATTGGCTCCATAGGCTAGGGTAAAACTCAAGGCATACCGAAAGACAGCGCCCTGTCGCGGGCGCTGCCCGCTTGAAAATGTCCACCGGCTGTTGAGGATGAAGCCGAGCAACAGCCCACCGGCATAGCCGAGACTGTTGGACACGATGTCGCCGTAGCCGAACCAGAGTGCAGCAAGGATGATCGTGTATCCAAGCGCGGTGTTGAGCAATCCCACCGCCGCAAACCGCACGATACGAGCGGTTTCAAAGGTCCGGTTTGACCGCATGAACAAAATACTGAGCTCCCATGGGCACACTGGCGAGGTAGCGTTCCAGTGGCCGCAATTTGGCAAGGAAACGCGGAAAGAAGATCCGGTAAACGATTTTGGTGTTTAAAAAGCCCGCTTTTCTCATGCGGCTTTTCATCTGAGCGGCGTTGATCAGGACGGCATTCTCATCGAAACTGCAGTTGCGGACTGCGTTGAGGGTCAGTGGGTTCCAAGGGTTGTGTTCGAACAGGAAAAAGCTTCCACCTGGCTTCATCACCCGGGCGATCTCGGTGAGAAGCCCGACGTGAAATTCCGCAGGGATGTGATGGAAGACGCAGGCTGTGAAAACCAGATCGAAATGATTGCCGTCATAGGGAATGGTCCGGCCGTCGAACGGCTGGCAATGCGCCTGGCCTGGAAAACGCGTCCGGGCGATATCCAGCGATTGGGAGGACGGATCGAGAAGGACAATCTCACTACTGGGGAAAGCTTCACGCATCGGCCCCAGCGAGTTGCCTACACCTGCGCCGAAATCCAGTATGCGCAGTGGTTTGTCGCCGCGCTGTCGCAGAACCCTGGCTACGTCGTCGATCTTGTAACGGGCAAAAAACGCTGGCGCCTCACCGCTTAGGCGTATGCTGGCAGCGTGTTCCTGGTCGTATTCTTTGGCAAATTTATCGAACTCAGCCTCAAGCACGGGCGCCACCGCTCACAAGGGTCCGCAGGCGGTGCACATGCGAATTCGTGTCCTCTGCAATCGGGTCCGAACACACAATTTCGTTGACGATGTAGAGCGGCCGCCTTTTCGTCTCCATATACATGCGCCCTAGATATTCACCGAAAATACCCAGCACCAGCAGTTGCACACTGCCGAGGATTAGCACGATTGCGGCGAGACTCGTCCAACCAGGGATGACATTGCCTTCCAGCCAGGAGACGATGGTGTAAACAAGTGCGGCTAGGCCGATCAACCCGAATATCATCCCCAGATGCGAGGCAAAGCGCAGGGGGGCGATCGAGAAGCTGGTCATCGCATCCATCGCCAGCAGGACCATCTTGCGCAGTGGATAATGCGTCGTGCCGGCAAAGCGGGCCTGGCGGTGATAGTGAAAGGCAGTCTGCCTCAAGCCGATCCAGGTGACCATGCCGCGGATAAAGCGATAACGCTCCGGCATGGCGTTGAGATGATCGACGGCACGGCGGCTCATCAACCGGAAATCGCCGGTATCGGCCGCAATGTCGATATCGACCATCCGCCGCAGAAGCCGGTAGAACAGCGACGCGGACGTTCGTTTGAACAGGCTCTCACCGTCGCGTTTCAGCCGTTGGCCGTAGACGACGTCAAAGCCATCGTCCATCTTGGCCATCATCGGGCCCAGTAATTCGGGCGGATCCTGAAGATCGGCGTCGAGGACAAGAATTCGCTCGCCACGACAAAGCTCAAGACCGGCGCTCAGCGCGATCTGGTGGCCATAGTTTCGCGATAGGTCGATCGCAACAATATGGCTATCTTTGCGGGAAAGATCGAAGATTGCTTCGCGTGTACCGTCTGTGGCACCATCGATGATGAGGACAATCTCGTAAGACGAGCCTGCTTGCGCCTGGCAGGCAGCGGTAACACGCCGATGCAATTCCGCAATGCCGTCCCGTTCATTGTAGCACGGGATGACAACTGAGAGCTCTGTTGCCTGTTTCGCCGCAATGTCCATCCGCCCGGGCACCCGTTGCTCCCTCTTGTCCATTCGGGTTTACGCCATAGCGATTAAAAATCCGTTTTTGCAATGCCAAGATGAGCGGCGCATCTCACCCTTTCGAGGGGTCCGTTATCGACCGCTAGCCTCAATTCCGGCGCAGCATGAAATGCAGCGAGGCCAGGGCGACGCAGGCTACCGAGACCAGGAAGATGGCGCCGGACATGGCATAGATCACCGGAGAAGCGCCGGAATTCATCTTGCCGAACAGGACCACCGGCAAGGTGTTCTGGCGGCCGGCGAGATAGAAAGCGCGGGTGAATTCGTTGAGCGACAGCAGGAAGGAAAAGATGAAGGCGCTGACGAGACCGGGGCGGATCAGCGGCAAGGTGATATCGGCGAACTGACGCCACCAGGTCGCGCCGAGATCGGCTGCGGCGGTCAGGTAGGACCGGCGCACGGTGGCGAAGCTGGTGAGAATGACGATGAAGGCGAAGGGCATTGCCCACAGAAGATGACCGGCGATCACCGTCAGGCTCGAGGCCTTGATGCCGCTGCGGGTAAAAACGGCCGACAGCGCCAGCCCCTGGATGACCCCCGGCACGAACATCGGCAGGATCACCGTCAGGAACCAGGCCGTCCGCTGCGCCCGCAATTCGAAATAGGCAAGCGCTGCCAAAAGCGACATGCCGGTCGCCAGCACCGCAGTTATTGTTGCAATCATCAGCGATTGCTGCAGGGCTCCGACCAGCGCACGGTCATTCGGCAGTGCCGCATACCAGGTAAGGCTGAGATCCGACAGGCGCGGCAGGCCGGGCTGCAGGGCCGGATTGAAGGATACCGCGAGCAGATAGAGCGGCGGCGCATAGATGACGATCAGCCCGGCGATGGTGATCGCCCAGAGCAGGATACGGTTGGCCAATCCTTCGCGGATCATCATGGCGACTGATCCTCAAACAGCGAGGCAAGACCGAAAACACGGTTGCCGATCAGCACGAGACCGAAGATCACGATCAGGACGATGGTGGAGATGGCAAAAGCCAGCGGGTAATTGGCGACGCGCATGACATCGTTGATCATCACCGAGACGATCGACGCACCGGCACCGCCGAGCATTTGCACCTCGGTGGACGAGCCCACCACCATGACAAAGACGAACAGGAACCCCGCAAAGATCCCAGACATTGTCAGCGGCAGCAGAATACTGGTCAGGCTTTTCCAGAACCCGGCGCCGAGGTCCTGGGCTGCGGCAAGAAAGGTCGGATCGACGCGGCGCATCGACAAGAGGAGCGGAAAGGTCGCGAATGGCAGATGGGACGCGACAAGACCGACGACGACGGCAAAATTGCTGAACAGGAGCCAGTCGAGCGGTGCACCGATGATCCCCAGATCCTGCAGCCAGGTGTTGAGCACGCCGGTGCGGCCCAGGACCAGACGCCAGGAGAAGGACCGGATCAGATAGGATGTGAAGAAGGGAATGGTGATCAGGGCCAAAAGCAGGATGCTGAGCCTTTTGCCTGCGAGGAAATGCACGGCGTAGGCGGTTGGATAGGCGATGAGCAGGCACAAGAGTGCGGTGCCGAAGGCCTTGACCAGGGTCGAGATGATGACCGTCCAGCGCCCGGCTTCCAATATGCCGGCATAGCCTGTGAGGCTGAGGTCCGGCTTGATCCAGTATGTCGAGGGATCCCAGCTCCAGAAACTCCAGACGACGACGATGGTCAGCGGCGCCAGTCCCAGCGCCAGGATCACCAGGAGCGGCGGCGTGATCAGAACAGGTGAAATGGGCAGGCGCGATCCGGTCATGCTGGTCCTTTGAAGGTGGAGGCAGCGGCAAGCGAACCTGCCACTGCCAGGGATCGGTCTCAGGCGTTGCGCAGCTTCTGCCACCATTCTTCGTAAAGCTGGAAATTATCCGGACGGGCATTCTGCCAGTAGATCTTGCCGGCAAATTTCGCCTTCACATGCTCGGCCAGCTTCTCGACCTCTCCCGGCTTGTATTCGTCCGGGTGGGCCTTGGCGTAGACACCATTGTTGTCAGTCGGCACCAGATAGCCGCGCGCCTGGCCGAGTTCGCAACCGTAGAAGCCGCCAAGCAGGCCATCGACGAACTTGTGCGCGGTGTCGGCAACACCGCGGTCGCCAGCACCTTTCAGCAGGACCATATTGTTGCCCCAGCCCTCGTAGCCTTCGACCGGTGCTGCATATTCCACCTGAAGTCCGCGTTTGCGGCCCTCATAGACGATCGGCTCCCAGCCGGTCATCGCATCCACTTCCTGATCGGCCACCAGCTGGACGCCCTGCTCCCAACCATTCCAGAACGTACGGAACTGGCCGTCGGACTTGTGCTTGATCAGGAATTCCATCACCAGGCCGAGTTCGGATTCCGACAGATTTCCGGGGTCGGCGATCGGCTGGTTTTCGCTTTCCTTGAGATACATGGCGGTGAAGATAGCGCTGTTGATCCAGGCATCCTCCATCGCCACGCGGCCCTTCAGTTTCGGATCGAAGATCGCGCCATAGCTGTCGATCTTGCCGAGCTTGTCGGGCCGGTAGATGATCGAGTCGGCATTGACGACGGCCGGAATGCCGTACTGCTTGCCGTCATGCTTGAGATAGGGAATGTCCTTGGCCCATTGCCAAAGACTTTCGTAGTTGGGGATCTTGGCCGTATCCCAGGGGATGATCACGCCCTGACGCGCCAGTTCCTTTTCGGCGCCGCCCTGAAAGCCGCCGATATCGAAGAGATCGTTGGCATTGCCGGCGGCAAGCCGGGCAATGACCGGGCCGAGATCGTTGCCATTATCGGTGAATTCCGGCGTCACACCGGCCTGCTTGGCAAATTCCGGCCATTTATCGCCGATATCCAGCGTCGCCGTCGCCCAAAACGCAACTGTTGCTGCATCCTGGGCCGCAAGGCGCGAGGCAAAACCCAGGCCGCCGGCAGACAGCGCGATCCCGCCTGCCCCCATCAGCTTGAGGAAGTCACGGCGCTGCACATTGCTGTGTGCCCGGGGTGAAAATGGTCTGCTGTGCTTGGTCATGATCATTCCCCTTTTTGGTTTTGGCATGCGATTGATCAGTCGGTGGTCGCGTTATCCTGCCGGTAGTCCTGCATTGGAAATCAGCACGGCCGCCTCGGGCTTCAGTCCGACAGGAACCTGTTGCCCCGTGGAAAGTTGGCCGATATCGGCATCAGCCTCAATGGCGATCACCAATGTCTGGCCGTCGGCAAAGGCCAGTTTCAGATCGCGATGCAGGCCACGGAACGTCGTCTCGACTACCGTCAGGATCAGCGCATGCGGCGCTCCCTGCGGCGCGAGAAACAACCGGTCGGGTCTTATCGCAATGACGCTTCCAACAGCATCGGCGGCGCCTTGCGCGCGCACCGGCAATGTCTGGCCAGCGACCGTTGCTTCCGTTTTTCCGGCGTTTACGGCGACCGTTTCCGGCCGCAACAAGGTGTCGATCCCGACGAAGCGGGCGACGAAAGCGTTGGCGGGCGCTTCGAAGAAACGGGCGGGTGCATCCACCTGCTCGATACGGCCCCGGTGCATGACGGCCATGCGGTCAGACAGGCTAAGCGCCTCGTCCTGATTGTGCGTGACCAGAATGAAGGTAGCACCCGTTCGCTTGTGCAGCCGTCCGAATTCGTCACGCATCTGTTGGCGCAGGCGCTCATCAAGCCCGGTCAGCGGCTCGTCGAGCAGTAGAATTCCGGGTTCCATCACCAGCGCCCGTGCAAGCGCCACGCGCTGCCGCTGGCCGCCGGACAAGAGATTGACGTCGCGCGGGCCGAAGCCGGAAAGTTCGACCAGATCGAGCGCATCGCCGATTTTCGTGTCCAGTGACGCCCCGGACAGTCCCTTCAGGCGAAGGCCATAGCCGACATTCTGCGCGACGGTCATGTGCGGAAACAGGGCAAGGCTCTGGAACACCGTATTGACCGGCCGTTTGTTGGCCGGCAGATCGCCGACATCCTTGCCGTCGAAGGCGACGCGACCGGAGGTCTGCCGGTCAAAGCCACCGATGAGCTTCAAAAGCGAACTTTTCCCGCATCCGGATGATCCGAGCAGGGTGAAGAACTCGCCGGCCTTGATATCGAGGGTTACGTTATCGAGCGCTTTGACCGGTCCATATTCCCGGGTGACAGCATCGATCTGGATCGATATCGCCATATTATCCCGCCTTGCCACTGTTTTCGCGGATGATCAGGATACCCGTATCCGTCACTTCAAGCACCTGGTTTTCCAGAACGAGTGTCGTTGCCGTTGCCTCCTCCACGATCATCGGACCCTCAAACATCTGCCCCGCGCCCAGGAGGCCGCGCTGATAGACCGGGCATGAAACCCAGCCGAGCACTGCACCGAAATAGACGTCCCGGCGGGCTGTTGCCTCTGCCCTGATACCAGTACCGGTTGCGGGCAGCGACGGCAAGGTGATCACGGGACCATTCAGCACCGCTTCGAGATGCAGGGTGGTGATTTCAATACCGGCATTGGCGAGACGGAACGAATAGGCCCGCTCATGCGCCGCATGAAAACGCTCGGCAAAACTTTGTGCGTCGTCATGGCGATCGAACTGGGCGAACACGCCATGCTCCTGCCCGCGATAGCGGGCTTCGACCTGGTAGGTGAAGCGGATATCCGCATCGTGACCCTTGGCGAAATAGGCGACGGCCTCGGCTTCCAGCCCGTCGAATTTTGCCGACAGCTCGCCGAGTGCCTCTGCCGTCAGGGCTGAAAGCCAGGTGCTGCGGAAATCGGCGCGGGGTTCGGCTGCCAGCATGCCCCAGGCGGAAAAAATGCCCGGATGCGGCGGGATGACCGTCGCCTTGACGCTGAGGTCCCGGCCAAGCCGGGTGGCGAGCGCCGGTCCGGCCCCGCCGCTGACGACAAAAGCCGCATCGCGCGGATCGTGGCCGCGCTGTACCGTCACCAGCTTCAGGGCATTGATCATGCTGGCATGCGAGATGTCGATGATGGCGATCGCCGCATCCTCGATGCTGATACCCAGCGGGGTGGCGACGGTGGCGATCGCGTCGGCCGCTTTCTGCTTGTCCAGATGCATGCTGCCGCCGGCAAAGGTGGCAGGATCGAAGATGCCGACGGTCAAAATGGCATCCGACAATGTCGGCTTTTTGCCACCATGCCCATAGCAGGCCGGTCCGGGCGTGGAGCCGGCACTTTCGGGGCCAACGCGCAAGGCGCCCCGGTCGTCCAGCCGGGCGATGGACCCGCCGCCGGAGCCGATCTCGACGATATCCACCACCGGCACCTGCACGGGATGTCCGGGGCGGATGCGGGTATGTTCGAGTTTGTAATCGACATTCAAAGTCGGGCGCCCGTCATGGATCAGCGAGCACTTGGCCGTGGTGCCACCAACATCCAGCGACAGGACCTCGCTTTCACCGAGCGCTTCCCCGATCCTCGCTGCACCTGCAACGCCGCCGGCGGGACCTGATTCGACGAGCGTCAGCGGACTGTCGACCGCCTGGTCGAATGTCGAGATGCCGCCGTTGGACTGCATCGCATAATAGGGGCAGGTCAGGCCGCGCTTGATCAGCGCTTCCTCCAGCCGCTCGAAATAATATTGGATGATCGGCTGGACATAGGCATTCAGCACTGCCGTGTTGGTGCGCTCATACTCCCGCCATTGCCGCGAGACGGCATGGCTGGCGCAGACCGTGACCTCGGGAAGCGCGTCCGCCAGAATGCCCGCGCACAGGATCTCATGCTCGGGATTGGCATAGCTGTGCAGAAACAAAATGGCGATCGCCTCGATCTTTTCCTCCTTGCAGCGGGCAATGATCGGCCGCAGGTCATCCAGTTCGAGCGGCTGGACGATGTGCCCGGAGGCGTCGAGACGTTCGCGCACTTCAAAGCGCAATTCCCGGGGAACGAAAGGCTCCGGACTGTGGAACTGCAAATTGTAGAGATCGGGGCGGTTCCCCCGGCCGATCTCCAGCACGTCGCGGAAGCCTGCCGTGGTCACCAGCGCCGTGCGCACGCCCTTGCGCTCGGTAATGGCATTGATCACGGTCGTGCCGCCATGGGCAAAGAAGGTGACGTCGCGCGTTCGAAGCCCGCACTTCTCTTCAGCCGAAGAGATGGCATTGAGCACGCCTCTCGATTGATTCTTGACGGTTGTCAGGCTCTTTGCCGTGAACAGTTCGCCGCTGCGTTCGTCATATCCGACAAGATCGGTGAAAGTACCGCCGACATCGGTTGCCAGTCTGATCATCCTGAAACCTCCGTGTTGTATCCGTAAAGACTTGACGCCTGTGCCTTGGTCAGAAAGCCGTTGCGCAGATCCTGCTCGATCAGCAATGGCTCGCGCTTGCACGGTTCACCCCAACCGCCGCCGCCGCCGGTAATGACGCGCAACACGTCGCCCTTATTGAGATCGATATGCGCCACGCGGCCATAGGTCCGGACCGCTCCGCCCTGGACCGGTGCGATCTGCAAGGCATTGACCGTCCCCTGCCCGCCGCCGTCCATGCCCCATGGCTGTGTCGCCGTTCGCCCGAAGCTGCCATAGGCCGATGCGCCCGTGCCGAGGATTTCGTATTCGCGCACGATACCGAAGCCGCCGCGCCGGCGCCCGGCGCCCGTTCCACCCTCGACATTGAAGCCGTAGCGCATGACCCTGAGCGGGAACCGCGCCTCGATGACTTCGACGGAATAATTGTAGGTATCGCCATCGGTCAGCGCGATCAGCGCGCCGGCCCCATCCCGGTGCTCGCTGGCGCCCCAGCCACCATGTTGCGGCTCGATGTGAATGAACGGCTGGCCGCTGCGGTCCTTGCCGGAAATATAGACGACGCAGAGACTGGAATAGGACCCGGCGGAAAACCGCGACGGCATCAACGGTGCGAGCGCCTTCCAGACCAGCTCCGATGCATGAACCGATCCTTCGTAATACCAGCCGGTCGGGGACGGTTTTTCGGCGGTGAAGATGGTGCCTGACGGTGCGATGACCGTCAGCGGCCGGAACCAGCCTTCGTTGGACGGGTCCTGAGGGCCGACCATCGCCTTGACGATGGTTCTGACGGCCGACTGCAGTGCACCCCGCGCGCAGTTGATCGGCCCGGCAACTGCCGGCGGGCAGCCGGTAAAATCGATCGTGATTCCGTCGCCCTCAATGGTCACCGCCACCTGGACATGGATCGGCTCCTTGCTGACGCCGTCTCCGTCAATAATATCTGTTGCCGTGTAATGGCCGTCTGGAAGGGCTGAGATGGCTGCCCGGCTGCGTGTCTCGCTGGCGTTCAAGAGATTGGCGAAGGCGGCATGAACGATAGGCGCGCCATACTTGCCCGCCAGCTCCGCCATGCGGCGACCGGCAACCCTGACGGTTGCGACCTGCGCATTGAGATCGCCGAGGGCGATATCCGGCAGGCGGACATTTTCGCTGATAATGTGCAGGATTTCATCGGAGAACACGTCGGCGCGGACGATCTTGACGCCCGGCAGCCGCAATCCCTCCTGGAACACGGATGTGGCATCCGGTGCAAGGCTGCCCGGAACCGATCCGCCGACATCGAGATAATGGGCGACGTTGATGGCATAGGCGAGGATTTCTCCATCGACGAAGAGCGGCTTGACGATTGCAAAATCGCAGGCATGGGTGCCGCCGGCATAGGGATCGTTGGACAGCAGGATGTCGCCATCGGCGAGATTGCCGCTGAATTTTTCAATCAGCGCTTTCACCTGCACGCCGAACGTGCCGGTAAACAGCGTGATGCCGTTCATCTGGGCAACAAGTTCGCCTTCTGCGGTGAGGAGACCGCAGGCAAAATCGAGCACTTCATAGATGACCGGGCTCATGCTGGTGCGGGCCATGACAATGCCCATCTCATCGACGGTCGCCATCAGCTTGCCCTCGATGATTTCCTGGGTCACAGGATCGACACGTCGCCCGCCGGTGGTCATCGTTTGCGAACCCTCCTTGCACTTATTAAGAGCAGACTAGGAGTGTTCGGCGCGTGCCGGTAGCCGGTCAGATGGGTGGCTGGATAATGTCCCACCCTACCCGTATGGGTAGGTATCGGATCAGGGCGACACGCCGGCGTTCCGGCTCGCCATCACGGCTGCAGTCCGGGTTGTGACGTTGAGCTTGGCAAAGATATTGCGCAAATGGAATTTGACCGTGTTATCGCTGAGATCCAGCTTGCGGCCGATTTCCTTGTTGCTGAGGCCTGCACTTAAAAGCCGCATTACGCTGCGTTCCCGCTCAGTCAATCCGCCGGTCTCCCGGCTCAGATCGGCAGCCGCAGCACCGACAGAGGACGCTTCGGACGGTATCTTTATGACCGGCCCGTCGAGAATGTGAGCCAGGCGTTGCGCTATCACAGCCGGGATTTCCACCAAGGTCGCCAGACGGCGCAGGTCATTGGCAAAATCCGCACCTTCGATTTGCAGGATTGCGCGATAATCCGCGATGGGCTGCGACAGGAGCAGGTTCGACAGGCACGCGGCGGCCTTTTCCGGCTGGTCTTCGGCCTGCAGCAATTTGATATCGAGAAGAGCGAGTTCGATATGGCGCGGCACATGGGGTTTCAGCGCCTGTTGCGTTCGCAAGCGGTCGAACACGTCGCGGGCCCGCGCAATGTCGCCCCGCGCAGTGTATATCCGCGTCCAGAGGAGCGCCGGGACGCAACCGCGCAGGTTGAGCCCCAGATTGTTGGGCGCGTCGGTATAGGCAGCCTGTAAGGGAAAGCCGCTGGCTTCTGCATACCGTACCGCCTCCTCGATATCGCCTGTGGCGACAAGCAGGGTGACACGCTCGCCGTCGATCAGCCGGGTCAAGCGTTCAAAGCCCCGGCGCCTGGCTGTCGCCCTGGCACTGTCAATGGCGGCATGCGCGGCAAGGATATCGCCATTCAGGCGCAGCACTCTTTGCTGCGCCATGAAACCTGCGGCGAGAAGATCAAACCAGGTATCATGACGTTCCAGATGCGGCAGTGCCCAGGACAGGGCGCCCGACGCCGCATCGAGTTCGCCGCGCATCGACAGAACTTCGCTGAGCAGCACCTGGCCTACCGCATCGAGATCGCTGCCTTCGCCAATATTGGTCTGGGCTTCCACGATCAGGCTCCGGTAGGCATCCTCGGCGCTTGCGCTGTCGCCGCTGAAGAACGCCGCTTGGCCGATATGCGTATACAGATGCATGGCGCCGAAATCCGCGCCGCCGTCGCGAAACGCCCGCATGGCCAGCTGCCCGTAGTGCATGGCGCGATCGAGGTCGGTGCGGATCAGGAAATTGTAAGCCAGCATGTTGAGGGCGAGCGCACGGTGAATGAGCTCCATATCGCCGCCATAGGAAAGATCCGCTTCCAGCGCAGAAAGATCGGAAGTGCTGGCCCAGTGATCGGTATAGAGCGACATCAGCACGCGCACCACCCGCAGGTCGCGTGACAATGCCTCGCCTGTGCAGGCCCGCTCGGCAATCGCCAGATAATGGTTGGCGGCATCGAGCTGGCCTGCCTTTGCGCTGATCACGGACAGACCAAGCGTTGTCAGCGGATAGCCGGACAGATTGATATTGGCAGCCTTGGCGATCAACGTCTGGAACAAGAGCGTGCCGCCGCGCGTGGTCGCGTAGACCCGCCGCCATCCGCCGCATGTCTCGACAATCTCTGCGGCGAGGGCCGTATCGCCCGCCAACAGAGCATGACGGACCGCCGCATCGCAATCGTCGCGGGTTTGAAACCAGCGTGCGGCCTTTTTCAGGATATCCCGCGTGTCGATCCCAACCCGTGCGGCCTCTTCCTTGAGGAAACTGTTGAAGACGGGGTGGCACCGGATCCACATTCCCTGATTGTCGAGCACGGCGATCGGCAAGGCATGATCGGCAAGCCGGTTGAAGAGTGCCGCGGCATCCGGACTTGCGGAGATGGCTGCGGCCAGCGTGCGGCTGATCGCAGGAAGCGATGCGGTTTCCACGAGGAAATGCTGGATATCGGATGGCAGGCTGGAAAATACCTGTTCGGACAGATACCGGGCCATTTCAATATTGCTGCCGTCGAACGATTCCAGAATGGAGGCGCTGTGACCGCTTTCGGCTACGAGAACGCGCACCATCTGCAGCGCCACGGCCCAGCCTTCGGTGCGCTTGTTCAGCTCGCCGATCTGTTCACGCGTCAGTTTTTCGGAGCGGCCAACAAAGAATTCCTGGGCTTCCGTGTCCGAAAAGCTCAGATCGGTTACGCCGATCTGCTTGAGTTCGCCATTGAGGCGCAGAGCCGACAGCGGAAATCGTGGCGCGCTGCGGGAAATCAGGACGAATTTGACGTGGGCAAGGTCCTTCGCGGCCAAAAGCTTGGCCAGAAGAGATTCCGTCGCATCCGTCTGGGCAAAATGGTAGTCGTCCAGAAACAGCGTGACCGGCGTGTCGATCCGGCGCAACCGGGTGACGAGTACGGATAACAGCGTGGCGACGGACATGCCGCTGGCGTCAAGGCCGCGTCCCTCGCCCGGCTGCAGCTCCTCCAAGGCCTCCAGCAGGGCGACGAGAAAGTGGCTCTGGTCGCAATCGTCGGCTTCCAGCGGCAGCCAGACCAGTTTGCCCGCATGGTTTCGCATCAGATCATACCATTGCGCGGCGAAAGACGTCTTCCCGTAGCCGGCAGGCGCGATGATGGTCGTCAGCCGCCGGGGGCCCAAACGCTGCAGTTGCTGCAGCAGATTGCGGCGCCTGATATGCTGGCCGCCATTTACCGGCGGTTGAAAACGGCTTTGATGCGTGACCATAACTCATGTTGCTGAGGTACAACCCAGATTGCAAGTTCACGATGGAAATAAGCCGCCTCTTGATCGTGAAAATCTCATGTGTTCCACTCACTTGACAGCTTCACACGGGATTTTGTATTTTTTTGTCATGGAATAGTTGCTGTGGTTAATTTAGTCGTCTCTAAGTTGTAATTTAGTTGGGGCTTCCGGTTGGAATCATTGGTCGTGAATTCGTTGAGCCGGCACGGCGTGGCATTGTCAACTTAGACATCAATCGAGATGTGGCGCGGCGGATTTTTGGCACTTTCAGCGCCGACTGTTGGGCCGGTGAAGGGATAATCCTGCCGAAATGACCGGTCCAGGCGAAAGACCATGCAGATTATGTGAGAAATTTTGCCATCCGCTCTGGATTTGGTTCGTAAATTGCTCTACTGCCCCTGCCATCTCTAGTGAACATCAGACTTTGAAAGATTCACATGCAAGTATTGGTTCGCGACAACAACGTCGATCAGGCTCTCCGAGTGTTGAAGAAGAAGCTTCAGCGCGAAGGTGTCTTCCGTGAAATGCGTATGCGGGAAGCATACGAAAAGCCGTCCGTCAAAAAGGCGCGCCAGAAGGCAGAGGCTATCAGCCGCCAGCGCAAGAATGCGCGCAAGCAGCTGCAGCGCGAAGGCCTTCTGCCGGCACCGAAGAAGAAGCCGACCCGCTAATAACGGGTTCTTCTGACAGGATTGGGGCTTTCTAGTCTAGGCGCGTCCGGTATCCGGACGCGCCTGCTTTTGTTGTTTCTGAAAAGCCAGTTTGATCGGCATTGCCGCTACCGCCCGTCTTGGCTTGGTCTGGCGGTGGGCAAGCTGCGCCCCCTCCCCGTTTTCATCGGCGCCGCTGCCATACCTTGCAATCCCTGTGGCATCGTCGGGCCGAAAATGGTCCCAAAAGAAATATTTCCCACAAGCAAGAAATCTATTCCGATCTACTTCTGATTGAATCTTGAGGTAGATTAATGGACCAGCCCCAAATTGACAGAGCCCGTGGTATGCGGCTCAAACAAGCCATGGTGATCCGCGGCCACCACAAAGCGATGGCCCTGGCGGCGGAACTCTCCATTTCACCGGCAGCCTTGACGAAATGGACGCAAGGTCACGCCATGTCCGTCGATCATGCGTGCAAACTCGCCACCCTGCTGCATGTGTCGCTGGACTGGCTGCTGATCGGGCGTGGTGGCCCTGATTTTCTGGCCTCGGATCATTCGAGTGCCCTGGAACTCGATCTGATTGGAAAGCTTCGCCAGCGGCCGGCACGGATCACAAAGCTCCTGATCGACCTGACGGCAGAGATACCGAAGGCGGCACCACAAACACAGCCGATTCAACCGTGAGTGAATTTGCAGCGCAATTTTGACTGGCCGTCAATAACCACAGGTAGAGTTAAGTTAAGTGTTATCGTAAAAGTGGTGCCGGGAGAGATGCAACTGATAGCTGTGTGCCGGCGATGCCGTGTGCAGCTTGCAGAAAGTGCAAATCCGCCCCGCAGAAAACTCAAATCGGAGACCTATCGATGTCCACACTTTTGACGATCAATGTGACCAATCTTGAGAGTGCAACGCAGCAGTTTTATTTCTTTCAGCAGCCGGCCATCTATACCGGCGGAGCAACCGTTTACAGCAACAGCCTTTTTTCCAGCAGCTTGGGAAATTACGCCCTCACCGGATCGACGCTGACATTTCAGGTGAACATGCAGTTCTATGCGGGCATCCAGCAGGCGCATAGCACACCAACGATTGGCCAGACGTCGGGCTATTTGTCCGCCAGCCGGGCGATCGATCTGGCGCCGGCCTCCGGCCCGGCCAATGATTGGACCACCGCATCCGTCAATCCGCTGGGATTGTCGCAGCCGACGAACGGGAACGGCGTTCAGCCGGGCGCGTTCCGCATCACCACCCCGACCTATTCACCGCCCGCCGTCTACAACGTCGGCTCCGCCGTCGAAGTCAACGGCGGCATTGCGCTCTCGAACTTCGTGGTGGCAAACCCCAGCAACAACACGGATTGCCAGCCCGTCCTGATCTATTATGTCCAGACGGGTAACTTCACGCCGGGAACCGTCATGAGTTTCTCGGCCTCCAGCGTCAACGCGGCGGTCCGCGATTTCACGGGTGGCCATTCCATCATCAATGTGACGCTCAATGCGGATGGTTCCTGGGGACAGCAGATCATCCAGTAGTCCGTTGATCTGACGTGACGTGTGGGCGGGTTGTCCGTTGAAGACCCCGCTTGCACGGCTCGATCGAGCGCGTGCCCCTTACCGGGCAGCCATCCTTATTTTGACAGAGATGATCACTTCAGGGGCCAAACGGCACCTGGGAGGCGGAACCCATGACGTCGCAATACAGCATCATCATCAAGAACATGTCGGGGCAGAGCATGTCATTTTACGCCTTTCAGAAACAGGCAGCCTTTGCCAATGGCGGCTCGGTACCCGCCATTTTGTCCAGCAGCCTGGCCTGCGGAAACCTTGCACCCAATGCCAGTTCGGGTGCACAGCTGGATTTCAGTTTCGATGTGCAAAATTACGTGGGTGCCAAAAGCACGGCCACCGCGTCATCCCAAGTAACATTCAATGCAAGCCTGTCGATGGTCAGTGCCAAGACCGCAAGCAGCAGCGCTGCCGCAGTCCAGCCGATCGATTTGACGGCCTCGACGCCAGGCCAGACCACCGGCAATTCTTCCGTGCTCTCAATCGATCCCCTGGGTCTGTCGGCCGCAATCTATCAACCGGGCCTGCCCGCAGGTGCGTTCGGCATCCAGGTTCCCTCCTTCACGCCGGTGCCAATGCCGCAATTATATTGCGGCTGCGCGGCGATCAATCAGGACGGAAGCATCACGCTGTCGAGCTTCATCGCGCCGCTGCCCAACAGCCAGGTCAATTGCACGCCCACTGCGATTTTCTATGTCGGCACCGGAAATCATCCCGTCGGCCAGACGGTGACCTACGCAACGGCCCAAGCTGCCGAGTGCAATTTCACGACGGGCTATCGCATGGTCACCGTTCAATACAACAGCGATGGCTCATTCACGGCAAAGGGGGGCTGACAGATGCGGTAGAGGAACCCGGACCTCTTTCAGGAACTGAAAAATTCATCTCCGCCGTTTTTTAAGCGGCTTTCACCCATGGGAATTTTCATATGGCAACCTATTACAATATTACGCTGGACTCCAATATCCCGCATGGCTCCGACATCCTCGACAAACCCTGCAGAGTTGTCTTCAGCTATCCGGATGGCAGTTTCTCCTACGCCTATACCGGCACGGTGTTTGCCTGGCCAACCGCCAA
Source organism: Pararhizobium qamdonense (assembly GCF_029277445.1). Taxonomy (NCBI): domain Bacteria; kingdom Pseudomonadati; phylum Pseudomonadota; class Alphaproteobacteria; order Hyphomicrobiales; family Rhizobiaceae; genus Pararhizobium; species Pararhizobium qamdonense. The sequence continues at coordinate 243,618 of NZ_CP119568.1, forward strand.
TACGGTGCGTATCAAATCTGCGACGTTGAATATCGAGGCTGCATGGGTAGGGGCCAATGGCGGCACACTGACCATTCAAACCGGCGGTGGCCTTGCCTATCGGATTACCGGCTTTGTCAAAATGTGAAGGCCGTTGCCTTGGGCCGTTGTGACACTTGTCCGAAAGGACGTTCGCAGCGGCTCATGCCGGTTCAGCGCCGTGTTGCGGCCTTTCAAAGGTTACGCTAAGCCTTCGTCGCGCCAGCGGCAGGACCCGTCCGCTCAGTGCAAAGCGCGGAGGAAGATATGTCCGGTCAATCCCTGGTCACCTATGTCGGCGTTGCCCATCCCTGGATGTGCGATGTGATGGGGCATATGAATGTACGCCATTATGCGGCGATGTTTGACGATGCCAGCTTTCAGCTTCTTGGGCATATTGCCGGTGCCGAAGGGCTTTCCGATACAAGCCGCGGCTGGGCCGATGTGCGCTCCGAGGTCGAATACAAGCACGAGACCAAGGCTGGCGCGCTGTTGACGATCCACTCGCGCGTGATCAAGGCCGGGCGCAGTTCGGTGACGTTCGAGCAGGTCATGTCCGGTTCGCTTGATGGCGTCGTTCATGCGGTCAATCGAACGGTGAGCGTGCGGTTTGATCTTATCGAGCGGACAGCCGTGGCGCTTGACGCCGGTATGCTGGCGCGCGTCGAGGCGCTGCAGGCGGGCGCAGCCGCCAACGAGAACAGTGCTGGCTAAGCGCCGTAGATGCGTTGATCGAGCGGGGTTTCGGCGATGGCGGTCTGGATACCGGTAATGAGCGCTTTTTCGGCGCGGTTGATGATCTTTTCCGGATTGACCAGCAGGAAGACATCGATGGCGGGCGGGGTCTCATAGGGCGGCAACCGCCAGAGCACGCCGTCGGCCACGTCGCGCCGGGCCACGTGGAGCGGCAATGGGCCGATACCGAGCCCCGCGACAATCATGCGGCGGACCTCCTCAAGGCTCGACGATACCCCGACCACATTGGTGGCGAGCTTGGCTTCACTGCGCAACAGCGCCACGGGCCGCAGGACATCGGCGATATTGTCGGTGTGGAACGAGACGGAGGGTTCGCCTTTCAAATCGGCGAGCTTCAAATCCTCCTGCCCGAAGAAACGGTGGTCGGGACCGCAGAAGAAGCCGAAGAATTCGCGGTAGACCATCGTATAGTCCAGGGCCGCATCGCGGTTGCTGACAAGGCACAGTCCCAGCGAGGCCCGCTTTTCGCGCACCTGGCGGGTGACATCGCCGCTGGTGGCAACGGTGATGGTCAGCGTTGCGCGCGGGTGGCTGCGATGAAACGCCGTCAGCGCCTTGTCGAAGATCGGCGAAATGACATGGCTTGCGACTGCGATCGTTACATGGCCGGTGACATCGTCGCCGACGCCGCGCACCAGCTGCGGAAGCTGCGAAATCGTGCCGAAGACCTCGATGCTCTGCTCATAGAGCAGCTGGCCGACATCGGTCAGCTCAAAACGAGTGGCATCGCGCTCGACCAGCCGGCGGCCGACCCGGTCTTCCAGGCGCCGCAGCGCATTGCTGACGCTGGGTTGCTTGAGATTGAGCTGCTCGGCGGCCCGGGTGATGCTCTTCACCTCGGCAATGACAACAAAGGTTCGCAGGAGGTTCCAGTCGAGCTCCCAGACCAGCCGGTCGGATCGTGGCGGTATCATTCCTGAAATCTATGCCTTCTATTTCCATTATCTATTTGCGCAATAATAGCACAAAGGCAATCATCAAATTCGGAAGGCGCGTCAACGCGTAACCCAAGCGACAGAGAATGCGCTTTCATCCAGAGGAAAACAGGACCATGAAAACACTCATTTCAGGCCTTATGGCCGCGACATTGGCCTTTGCCGCCAGCTTCACCGCTTTTTCGGCCAGCGCCGACGATCTCGAGGCGATCAAGTCTTCCGGTGAATTGCGCATCGCCATGTCCGGCCAGTATCCGCCTTTCAACTTCGTCAACGAGAAAAACGAGGTCGTCGGTTTCGATGCCTCGATCGGGACGGCGATCGCCGAGCGGGTCGGCGTCAAGGGAACGCTGGTGACGACAGCCTGGGACGGCATCATTGCCGGCCTGCTCGCCAACAAGTTCGACACCGTCGTCGGCTCGATGACCATCACGCCGGAACGCGAGAAGGTCGTCGATTTCGTCGGCCCCTACTACCATGCCGGCCGCGCGGTGTTCGTCAACGACGCCTCGGCAGTTCAGAAGCTGGACGAACTGAAGGGCAAGACGCTCGGCGTCACGCTTGGCGAAACGCATGAGAAATGGGCCCGTGAACAGGGCGGCTGGGACGTGCGTACCTACAAAGGCCTGCCGGAACTGCTGCTTGAGTTGAAGTCCGGCCGTGTCGATGCCATCGTCGTCGATAACATTCCCGTCATGGTCGCCGTCAAGGAAACCGGTGAAAAAGTCCGCCGCCTTGAAACACCGGATATCGAAGGCGGCAGCGTTGCCATCGGCATCGCCATCCGCAAGAACAATCCGGAGCTGAAGGCTGCGATGCAGAAGGCTCTTGACGCGATGATGGCGGATGGTTCCTACGAGAAGATCGCCATGGAATGGGTCGGCAGCGACATCCGCTGATCGATCGACAATTCAACGCATATGGCCGGCTGGGGATAAGCCGGCCATATGCCGTTCGCAGGCCTTTCCCGGAGTTTTGCCATGGATTTCCCGCTGATGCTGCGCGTCTTCCCGTTCTTTGTGGAAGCCGCTTGGGTCACCGTGCAGATATCGGTTCTATCGTTGCTGCTCGGCCTTGCTGTCGCAGCCGTCATTGCGTCGGCGAAGATGTCGGGCTCGCTGGTCTTGCGCACATTCGGACGGTTCTATGTCAGCGTGTTTCGCGGCACGCCATGCCTGATCCAACTGTTCGTGCTTTATTTCGGCGGCCCGCAGATCGGCATCAATCTTGATCCGTTTGCTGCAGGTGTGATCGGCCTCGGGCTGAATATCGGCGCTTACATGGCTGAATCCATTCGTGGCGGCATTCTTGGCGTTGACCGGGGCCAGGTGGAGGCGGCCCGCACGATCGGCTTCAGCAAGCTGCAGACGCTGCGTCTGGTGATCCTGCCACAGGCGGCGCGCCTGATGATCCGTCCGCTCGGCGTCAACGCCGTCGGCCTGATCAAGGGGTCGGCGCTCGTCTCGACGATCTCCGTCGTCGAACTGACCTACACGGCGCAGCGCTTCATCGGCTCCACCTACAAGCCCTTCGAGATCTTCGGTATCGCCGCCCTGCTCTACATGATCATTGTTTATGCGGTGTCGCGCGCAGTCGATCTTCTCGACCGCCGCTACGCCATCAACTGAGGGAGGCGCGACATGCAAGGTCTCGATTTCAGCGTCGTCACGCCCTATACCGACATTCTCCTCCTCGGCGTATGGTGGACGGTGGTCCTGACGGTCACCGGCGCCGTCATCAGCTTTTTCTTCGGCATCTTCTTTGCCGTTGCCGTGCTCTACGCGCCGAAGGTGATTGCCTATCCGATCCGTTTTTTCATGTGGCTGTTCATGGGAACGCCGCTGCTGTTGCAACTGTTCCTGATCTATTTCGGGCTCGCGCAGATCGGCATTAATGTTCCGGCGCTGGCAGCCGGGATCATTGGCCTTGGACTGCATTTCGCCGTCTACAATGCCGATGTCATGCGCGCCGGTATCGTCTCGGTGGATGTCGGGCAGACGGAAGGGGCGCGCAGTATCGGTTTTGGCCGGTTCCAGACGCTGCGTTACGTCGTCATTCCGCAAGCCGTGCGCAACACCCTGCCCTCGATCGGCAACAATCTGATCGTGCTTTTGAAGGAATCGTCGCTGGTCTCGATCATCGGCATTGCCGAACTCGTGCACTCGGCGCAGCTGGCGATCAGCGAAACGTTCCGGCCATTCGAATTCTACATCACGGTGGCCGCACTCTATTACATACTCAATCTCGTCCTTGAAACCGGTTTGCGGCAGGTCGAAAAACAAGTGGAGGTATCCCGATGACCGTCCAGCGGCCCATGGTCGAGGTAAAGGGCGCCCGCAAGGCCTATGGTGCGCTCGAAGTTCTCAAGGGGATCGATCTCTCCGTCACGCGCGGCCAGATCGTCGCCATCATCGGCCCGAGCGGCTCTGGCAAGAGCACGCTTCTGCGCTCCATCAACCATCTCGAAACGCTGAATGGCGGCGAGATCTGGCTTGACGGCGTCCAGGTGAACCAGCCTCTGCGGGGTGCGCCGTTCGAACGTCATATCAACGCGGTGCGCCAGCAGATGGGCATGGTGTTCCAGCACTTCAATCTGTTTCCGCATCTGACCGTACTCGAAAACATCACCATGGGTCCGGTCATTCTCAAGGGCATGGCCAAGAAGGCCGCCCGCGAACTGGCGGTCGAACTCCTGTCGAAGGTGGGGCTTGCCGAGAAGGTCGATGCCTATCCGTCGCGGCTGTCGGGTGGGCAGAAACAGCGCGTGGCTATTGCGCGCGCGCTTGCCATGCAGCCGAAGGTGATGCTGTTCGACGAAGCGACATCAGCGCTCGACCCGGAACTGGTCGATGAGGTCAACGCCGTCATGAAGCAGCTGGCTGCGGAGCATATGACCATGCTGATCGTCACCCATGAAATGCGCTTTGCCGGCGAAGTTGCCGACCGCGTGCTGTTCATGGATGGCGGCGTGGTCGTCGAGGAAGGACCGCCCAGCGACATTTTTCGCGCGCCTACACAGGAACGCACCCGCGCCTTCCTGAAGAAATATCTTGCTGCCTGAATGAGACGATCCGTTGTGCCGGGCAATGCGTTTCCGGCATAACGCCCGATGCCGGAAAGAAGCGCTCGGTTATCCACGCGCGCCGGCGCAGACGCGTCCATCGTCTCTGCAAATGGCGTTGCCATTGAGTTGTCGCCGCCCTTCCCCAAAGCCCAATCTTTGTTCCGTTGACATCGCAAGGTGCGGTTCGGTGTGCCTTGCTGGGCGCCGTGCGGCCGCAATCCTAGCTTCGCCGCTGTGATGGAAACAGCGCATTTGACTTTTGTCAGCACTGATGACTATTGTCTAATTCGGCGATTGAAGGAGACATGATGCCCATCCGGTCCACTGATCAGATTCTGCACAAGGCGGCATGGCTCTACTATACCCATGGACTTCGGCAGGATGAAGTGGCGCAGCGGCTGAATATTTCCCGCGCATCCGTCGCCACCTATTTGAGACGCGCGCGGGAAACCGGGATCGTCAATATCGCCACATCGACCCAGCTGTTTGCCGACGACATCCTGGCGCGCCAGCTGGAGGATGCGCTGGGCCTCACCTCGGTATGGATCGTGCCGGAAGACCGGCAGGCAATGGATCCGACGGCGGAAATGCCGGTGGTCGCAGCGGCAGTCTTTCTGGAATTGATCAACAAGGGCGACCGTGTCGGCGTTGCCTGGGGACGCACGGTCTATCATCTCGCCGACGTCATGCCCTATGCCGACCTGCAGGGCGTCACCGTGGTGCAATTGTGCGGCAATCTCGGAGCGCCATATTCCTACCGGCCCGACCAATGCACCACGGAAATTGCCCGGCGCCTGAACGCCGAGGGTATCAATGTCTACGCGCCGCTGGTGCTCAGTTCCGAAGAACTGGCTGCCGCCTTGCGCGCCGAACCGGTCATTCGCGAGCAGATGGCGACCATCTCCGATTGTCAGCTAGCGCTGTATTCCGTCGGCGGCATCGAGGATGACAGCCACCTGGTGAAATGCGGGGCACTGACAGCGCAGGAAATGCATGCGCTGGGAGAAAAGGGCGCTGCGGGCGTCATTGCCGGCCAGATCATCGATCATGATGGGCAGTGGCTGGACTGCGCGCACAACCGCCGTTGCATTTCCGCCGATCTCGATTCCATCCGCGCGATCGGCAAACGCATGATGGTGATCCAGGAAGACAGTAAGTTCGAACCGCTTGTGGCCGCGATCAAGGGCGGTTTTGCCTCGCATCTGGTGGTGACCACGTCCATGGCCCGGCGGCTTCTGGAGCGCTGGAGCACCGGCAGCCGCAGCACCTCATAATCCCCTGTCCCATCTGATCCACCCGGCAAAGACCGGGTCTCAAAAACCTGCCCGAGGGAGGAGCAAACAATGAAAAATCTCTGGAGCGATACCGACGCCGAGGCAATGGTCTCAACCTATGCCGCAAAAGGCATCAACCGCGATCTGGCATTGCGTACCTATACGACGCGTCTGCTCGGCGGCAATCCGCGGCTGGTGCTGCATGGCGGCGGCAACACTTCGGTGAAAACAACCGTCAGCGATCTTGTCGGCGACGAATGGGATGTGCTGTGCGTCAAGGGCAGCGGCTGGGACATGGGGATCATCGAGCCGGCCGGCCTTCCAGCCGTTAAGATCGCTCCGCTGTTGAAAGCCCGCAAGCTCACCAAGCTTTCCGACGAGGACATGGTGACCCTGCAGCGCGCCAACCTGATCGACCCGGCTTCGCCCAACCCGTCCGTCGAGGCGCTGCTGCACGCTTTCATTCCGCACAAGTTCGTCGATCACACCCATTCGACCGGCGTTCTGGCGATTGCCGACCTTGAGGACAGCATGGAGGTCAGCGCAAAGGTGTTCGGACCGAAAATGGGGCTGGTGCCCTATGTGATGCCTGGCTTTGATCTTGCTAAGCTCGCTTCCGAAGTTTTTGACCGGGACCCGACGGTGGATGGCCTCATCCTCGACAAGCACGGTATCTTCACCTTCGGCGCCACCGCCAAGGAAGCCTATGACCGGATGATCCACTATGTGACGCTGGCCGAGGATTACGTGGCGAAAAATGGCCGCAACCCTTTCACGCCGGCCGCCCTGCCCGCAGATCTCGCCAGGCCGAACGATATTACCGCCATGCTGCGCGGGGCGGTTGCCGTTTCAAAAGGTGATGGCCGCTACGATCGCATGATCGCAGAGTTCCGCACCTCGCCGGCAATCCTTGATTTCGTCAATGCAGCCGAAGTCGAGGACATGGCGTCGCGGGGCGTTTCGACGCCGGATCTGTCGATCCGCATCAAGACCGGGCCGATGGTGCTGCCTGCACCCGATGCCAACGATCTCGATGGATACAAATCTGTTATTGCGGCCCGTGTTGCCACGTTTGTGGAGAACTACACCCGCTATTTTGAGGCAAATGACGCACGCGACGACGTCAAGCGCATCATGCTGGACCCGATGCCGCGTTTGACGCTGGTGCCGGGGCTCGGCATGTTCGGCCATGGCCGCACACTGAAAGATGCGAAGATCGCTGCGGATGTTGGAGAAATGTGGATCGAGGCGGCCCGCGATGCCGAATCCATCGGCCGGTTCCAGCCGGTCAGCAAACCCGATCTGTTCGATCTTGAATATTGGTCGCTGGAACAGGCAAAGCTTGCCGGCGCCAAGGCCAAACCGTTCACCGGGCAGGTCGCGGTGGTCACCGGCGGCGCCGGTGCGATCGGCGCTGCCACCGCCAAGGCTTTTGCCCGTGACGGCGCGCATGTGGTCGTGCTCGATCTCGACGGCGGCAAGGCGGCGGAGGTGGCAAAATCGATCGGCAACCAGTCCATTGGCCTTTCCTGTGACGTGACCGATCCTGCCTCGGTGCGCGCAGCCTTCGATGCCGCCCTCACCACCTATGGCGGCGTCGATATCGTCGTCTCCAATGCGGGTGCCGCCTGGGAAAGCCCGATTGCAACCATGGACGATGCGCTGTTGCGCAGGAGTTTCGAACTCAATTTCTTTTCACATCAGAGCGTGGCGCAAAACGCGGTGCGGATCATGAAGGAGCAGGCCACCGGCGGTGTTTTGCTGTTCAATGCCAGCAAGCAGGCGGTCAATCCCGGCGCCAATTTCGGCGCCTACGGCCTGCCCAAGGCAGCCGCCCTGTTCCTGTCGCGCCAATATGCGCTGGAACACGGCAAGGATGGCATTCGCTCGAACGCCGTCAATGCCGACCGTATCCGCTCGGGCCTTCTCAACGACGAGATGATCGCAAACCGTTCGGCCGCACGCGGCCTGTCGGTCAAGGACTATATGGGCGGCAATCTGCTGGGTCTCGAGGTAACGGCTGACGATGTTGCCCAGGCCTTCGTGCACCATGCCCTAGCCGAGCGCACCACCGCCGACGTGACCACTGTCGATGGCGGAAATATCGCCGCAGCGATGCGGTAATCCATGGCAACGGCCTCGCTCAGGCGAGGTCGGTTAACGCAAAGTCATCGCCCTTGTATTCGAGGGCGATGTTCAGCGACTTTGCGCAGGCATAGCTGAAACAGTCGCCAAAGTTGAGATCCGCCGGCCAATGGCCTTGCCGGTGGTTAGAGATCATCCCACATTTCATCGATAAATGGTTTCATATCGAAATCCGGATCGCTCGGACCCATTGTCCCGGCCATAGTTTGGGCCTTGGCAATCCGCTCCCGCAACGGGCGCACCTGCTCGACGCGATCAAGTTCACGCTGCAAAGCCTGTCGCACCGCTTCCGTCTTGCTTGGAGCGTTGAGAGCTTTTTGTAATTGTCTTGTGAGTGCATCGACAGAGCTATCGCGGATGAAAAGCGCCACGTGCATATCCCTCAAAGATATCCATACTGTGTAGAACGATATCTCTGGTAGTTGGTCTTTCAAAGACCTGCCAAAACAAAAAAAGAGCGGCCCGGAGGCCGCCCGAAGTTTCCACGGGGGGTGTGGATTACTTGGCGTTTGGGTTCGGCATCCAGGCCGGCATGGCGACATCGGCATGGGCGAATTGCGGCAGCTTGGCGCCGAGCTCTTCCATGTTCTTGATGTCGTTGTCGTTGAGATCCTTCTGGGTGATCAGCGTCGGCGGGACGATGACGTTGTGGCCCGGATCTTCGCCTGCCAGCATCATGGCGAGTGTGCGCACCGACACCTGGCCGACGACGGCCGGATTGGTGGCGGCCGTTGCAGCCCAGGCACTGTCCGGCTCGCGCATCGCGGCGATATCCGAGGTCGAAATATCGGCCGAGTAGATCTTGACGCTGGACGACATGCCGGCTTCATCGACCGCGATCTTCACGCCCTTGGCGAATTCATCGTAGGGCGCGAACATGACGGTGATATCCGGATTGGCCGAGATGACCGAGCGTGCCTGGTTGGCGACGGAATTGGCGATCGGGTTGTCCATGGTGCCGAACATCGCGGCTTCATTGATGCCCGAGTATTTCTTCTTGAATTCCTTCCAGGTCTCGTCGCGGCGGTCGAGCGGCGCTATGCCGGCGACGTAGACGTAACCGGCCTTCCAGCTTTCGCCATTATCCTTGATCGCCTGTTCCAGGGCCAGGCGCGCGAGGTCGCGGTCGGACTGTTCAACCTGCGGGATCTTGTCGTTCTCGACATTGACGTCGAAGGCGACGACCTTGATGCCGGCATCAACCGCACGCTTTGCCGCTTCTTTCATCGATTCCGTCAGGCCGTGCTGGATGATGATGCCCTGAACGCCAAGCGCGATGGCCTGATCGACCATGTCGGCCTGCAAGGCGGCGTCCTGGCGGCTGTCGAGCACGCGAAGATCGACGCCGAGCGCTTTGGCCTGCGATTCCACGCCCGACAGATAGGACTGGAAGAAGTCGCCGGTCGACAGGTAGCGCACCAGCGCGATCTTCACGTCGCCGGGCTTGTCGAACGGTGCCGGCATATCAGCGGCAAACGACACGCCTCCCAGCGTCGTTGCAGCCAGCATTCCAAGCGCGAGCTTTGAAAAAGTTCTCCGCGTAAACGTCATAAGGGTCTCCTCCACATTAGACTTGTTGTTTGATTTGCAGTCCCGCACGGAGCTTTGCGCTCCCTAGCGTTTGCCCCTCCTGGAGAGCGCAAAGGTGAACACCAGGGCGATGACGAGCACAAAGCCCTTGACGAAATCCTGGGTGTAATAGGGTGCGTTCATCATCGTCAGCCCCTGCAACAGCACGCCGACGAACAGCGCGCCGATGGCAGTGCCGAACGCGTTCGGCTTGGCTGCACCCAGCACGGCAAAGCCGATCAGGGCGGCGGCGACAGAATCCAGCAGAAGATTGTTGCCCGATGCGATATCGCCGCGTCCGAGCCGGGCCGCCAGGAGAATGCCGCCGATCGAGGCGAAGACGCCGGAAATGATATAGGCCCAGATCTTGTAGGCATTGACCGGCGCGCCCGCGAGCCCCGCAGCCCGCTCGTTCGAGCCGACCGCATACATCATCCGGCCGAAGCGGGTATATTCCAGGAAAAACCAGATCAGGATGGCGAGCACGATCAGCACCACCACCGAGACCGGCACCAGATTGGGTAGGACGAGATCGAAACGGTGACGGCCGAGCGCCAGGAAGGCGGGGCTGAACGTGCCGGTGGCGGTCGAGCCGTCCGGCATGCTCATGCCGGTGGCAATCGAGCGGCCTTCGGTGGGGATACGCTGCAAACCGACCAGAAGGAACATCATGCCCAGTGTCGCCAGAAGGTCCGGCACCCGCATATAGACAATCAGAAAACCGTTGATCAGCCCGACGATAACGCCGATGGCCAGGCAGACAAGCGTTGCCGTCAGCGCGTCTCCACCCATCACCACCATCACATAGGATGACGCCATCATGGCTGTTGTTGCCACCGACCCGATCGACAGGTCAAAGCCGCCGACCACCAGTGTCGCGGTGACCCCGAGTGCCAGAATGCCGGTGATCGATACCGACTGGAAGATGAAGACCGCGCTTTGCGGCGAGGCAAAGCCGCGGGTCATGATGCAGAAATACACGATCATGCCGAAGAGCAGCGTGACGAAGCCGTATTTGATGGCGAGTTCGCGCGGCGTCAGCGCTGCGGCCGCCGATGCTGCCTTGTGGGTGGAGGGGTTGGCGGTCGTCTGTTCAATGCTCATGTCAAAGTACCATTTCGTGGTGGCCGGCGATTTCGGCCAGAAGTCTGTCGACATTGATGCCGGCGTTGCGGTGTTCTCCGACCAGCGTATGTTCCGACATCACCAGAATGCGGTCGGCGATCTCGAAGGCTTCATCCAGCTCGGTGAGAAATACGATCGTTGCGCGCCCCGATGCAGACGCCCGCAGTTTTGCGGCAATATCCCGGCGCGCGGAAATATCGACACCCTGGAACGGCTCGTCGAGGATCAGCAGGCGTGACGCCTGGCTCAGCCAGCGGCCGACCATGACCTTCTGCTGGTTGCCGCCCGACAGCGTGTTCATCTCGTCGCGTTCGGTCCGGCAGACGATGCCAAGCGCTGAAATCTGCTGGCGCGCCTGTGCCCGCTCGGCCCGGCGGTTGGAAATGCCGAAATTCGAGATGCGCTTGAGGAACGGCAGGCTGACATTCTCATAGATGTTGAAATCCGGAACGATGCCGCTGTCGCCGCGATCCTTGGCGATCAGGAAGACGCCCTGATCGATCGCCGCCCGCGTGGTTTTTGGCGCGTAGGCGCGGCCGTCCAGCATCATTGATCCGGACACCGGAAGGCGGGCGCCGAACAGGGTTTCGGCGAGCGCCGTCTTGCCGACGCCGACAAGGCCGGTGATCGCCACCACTTCGCCATCGCCCAGCGTCAACGAAAACGGCTTTGCACCTCGCGCGATCGTCAGGTTTTCCGCTGTGAAGACCGGGGCGGTACCATCGCGCACGACGATGTTACTCAGACTGATCTTCTGGCCGAGCATGGCATTGACGGCACCTTCGTAATCGAGTGTCTCGCCTTCAAACAGCCCGGCAATACGGCCGTCCCGCAGGGAGACGATGCTGTCGGCAAGCCGGCGGATGTCGGACATGCGGTGGGAAATATAAAGGATGGCAACACCACGGGCGCGCAGCCGGTCGACAAGCTCGAACAGCCGGTCTGCCTCAGCGCTCGACAGCGACGATGTCGGCTCGTCGAGAATGAGCACCTTGGGTTCATGCGCCATGGCGCGGGCAATCGACACCATCTGCCGGTCGGCCAGCGAGAGATCGGCGACTGTGGCGTTGAGATCGATGGCAAGCCCCATGCGGCCGGCAACGGCCTGGGCTTCGCGCCGCACGCGGCGGGGATTGAAAATCAGGTGGGCGCCGCGACCATTCAGACGGTCGAGCGTCAGGTTGGTCGCCACATCGAGATCGGCGACGACGCCGTCATTGATGTTCTGGTGCACGGTGACGACGCCGGCGCGGATCGCATCGGCGGGCGTGGCCGGCGCGTAAGGCTCGCCTGCAAGCGTGATCTTACCCGCGTCGCGTCCATAGACGCCGCTGACGATCCGCACCAATGTCGATTTTCCGGCTCCGTTGGCGCCCATCAGCACCGTGACGGCCCCTGCACGCAAATTCAGATCGACGCCACCCAGAACCTGGATGGGCCCGAACGATTTGCGCAGACCCTCAATACGGAAAACGTGTTCCTGTATCATCTGCTCCTCCCTGAAGATCAGGTTAGGCTGCCATCTAATCAAATGTCAAGCCCATTGACATTTGACAGAATGGTGGCTTACCAAAAGAGAAAGAACGGCGGGAACGCGTGTGGAGACGCAGTCGCGCCGGGAGCGGAACGAGAAGAATGCCGGGGTTTTTCGCCTGGCGCGCCGCTCTGCTGGTGAGGAGGAATGATGACTATAAGCAATTTCGAAGCGCTGACGCCTGAGACCCTGCCGCAGCGGCTGGGGAGCAATGCAGCGCTCTCAGACAGGATCGGCGCGGATAGTGCAGAATGGAAGGTGCGCGAGGTCGGCGACGGCAATCTCAACCTTGTCTTCATCGTCGATGGCGGCACGGGAAGCGCCATTGTCAAGCAGGCGCTGCCCTATGTGCGCCTTGTCGGCGAGAGCTGGCCGCTGCCGCTGAAACGCTCCTATTTCGAATATCATGCGCTGAAGCGCGAGGCCGAGCGAGACCCCGGCATGGTGCCGGAGATCCTGCATTTCGACCGCGAGCAGGCGATCATCGTCATGGAATTCCTGACGCCGCACGTCATCCTGCGCCGGGCGCTGATTGACGGACGCCGGCTACCGAAGATCGCCCGCGACCTTGGCCTGTTTCTGGCCCGCACGCTGTTTCGCGGCTCGGACCTCTCCATGGAAGCCCGTAAACGCAAGGAGGACCTCGCGCTCTTCGCCGATAATGTCGAGCTCTGCGACATCACCGAAAACCTGGTCTTTTCCGATCCCTATTTCGATGCCAAGCTCAATCATTTCACCACTCCGCAGCTGGACGGCATTGTTGCGGAACTGCGCGCCGACCGCGATCTCAAGGTCGAGGCGCAACGGCTGAAGCATCTGTTTACCGCCAATGCCGAAACGCTGCTGCATGGCGATCTGCACACGGGTTCGGTCATGGTCACCGACACGGAAACGAAGGTTATCGATCCAGAGTTCGCGTTCTACGGGCCGATGGCAATCGATGTCGGCATGCTTTTGTCGAATTTCTGGATGAGCTATTTTTCGCAGTCCGGCCACGAACAGGACGGCAGCCGCGAAGAGATGCGCACCTATCTGCTCGACGTTATCGTCGAGATCTGGGGCACATTCCGCGCCGAATTCGCGCATCTCTGGCGCACTGAGCGCACAGGTATCCTGTACCAGCGCACCTTGTTCGAGAACCAGGGCGATCACCTCGGATCGGAGCAGGCGCTGGACGAGGTACTGCACACGCTCTGGACCGACATGCTCGGCTTTGCCGGCATTGAAATGCACCGGCGCATTCTCGGCCTTGCCCATAATGCCGATTTCGAAACCATTGAAGACCCGGACGTCCGGGCCCGCTGCGAAACCAAGGCGCTCAAGCTCGGGCGCCACCTAGCCGTCAATCGGCGCCGCATCCACAGCATTGCCGATATCAATGCGCTTGCGCAACGCCTCGAGAAGGAGTCAGTCATTTGAACGTCGGAGATCGCCACTACCATACTATCTGGCTGAACGAGGACGGCCGGTCCGTCGATATCATCGACCAGCGCTGGCTGCCGCACGAGTTCCGGATCGTCACGCTCAAGACCGTCGATGATGTGGCTGTCGCCATCCGCGACATGTGGGTGCGCGGCGCGCCGCTGATCGGTGTGACGGCTGCCTATGGCGTCGCCATCGCCATGCGCGACGATGCCAGCGACGCCGCACTCGATGCCGTCTGGGACGTGCTGCACGAAACCCGTCCGACCGCGATTAACCTGCGCTGGGCGCTGGACGAGATGCGCAATGGTCTTCGCAAGGTGCCGGTTTCAGAACGGGCTGCCGCTGCCTATCAGCGTGCCGCTGACATTGCCGAGGAGGATGTCCAACTCAACCGCAGCATCGGCACCAATGGCCTGAAGGTGATCCGCGAAATTGCCGCCCGCAAGAAGCCGGGCGAGCCCGTCAATATCCTCACCCACTGTAATGCCGGCTGGCTGGCGACCGTCGATTACGGAACTGCCACCGCGCCGATCTACATGGCGGCGGAGGCGGGCATTCCGGTGCATGTCTATGTGGACGAGACGCGCCCGCGCAACCAGGGTGCCCAGCTGACCGCATGGGAGCTGAACGGCCACGGCGTGCCGCATACGCTGATCGTCGACAATGCCGGTGGCCACCTGATGCAGCATGGCCAGATCGACATGGTGATCGTCGGCACGGACCGCACCACCGCCGATGGCGACGTCTGTAACAAGATCGGCACCTATTTGAAGGCGCTCGCCGCCAAGGACAATGGTGTCCCCTTCTACGTCGCCCTGCCCTCGCCGACCATCGACTGGACCGTGCATGATGGTGTCAAGGAGATCCCGATCGAGGAGCGCAACAGCGATGAAGTGACCTTCGTGCAAGGCCGCGCGGCCGATGGCTCGATTGCCACGGTACGCATCTCGCCGGAGGGAAGTTCAGCCGCCAACCCGGCCTTCGATGTGACGCCGGCACGCCTGATTACCGGCCTGATCACCGAACGCGGCATCGCCAGCGCCTCGCCCGAGGGGCTGAAGGCCTTGTTTCCGGAACGGAGCTGAGCGCGATGATCCTGTCCAATCAGCAGACCACAGAAGATGTCGCCGCCGGCATTCGCAAGCGGGTTTTCCTGCACACCATGCGCAACAATGGCGGTTATCTCAGCCAGGCCTGTTCGGCCGCCGAAAGCCTGGCATTCCTCTACAATGAAGCCTTGACGCTCGGCGAACCGACCTTGCCGAAAGTACCGCTGCCGTTCGCCGGCGTGCCGTCGGCGGCCAATCCGGATGCCTTTACCGGTGCCGGCTATCACGGCCCGTTTGCGCCTGAATTTGACCGGCTGATCATTTCTCCGGCGCATTATGCCCTGGTGATCTATTCGGCGCTGATCCAGGCCGGCCGCATGGACGAACACGCGCTGGACCACTTCAACGTCGATGGCGGCTCCGTCGAGATGATCGGCGCCGAACACAGTCCGGGTATGGAAGTGACCACCGGCTCGCTGGCTCAGGGGCTTTCGATGGCGGCAGGGATTGCATGGGCACGCAAGCGCAAAGGCGAGCCCGGCAAGGTCTGGGTCTATATGTCCGACGGCGAGTTCCAGGAGGGGCAGACTTGGGAAAGCCTGGCTGCGATGGCCTATCACGGCATCGACAACGTCCGCGTCATCGTCGATGTCAACCGCCAGCAATGCGACGGCGCCATGTCTTCGGTGCTTGACCTCGGAGACCTTGCCGCGCGCGTCACTTCCTTTGGCGTCACGTGCCGCTCGATCGACGGCCACGATCTCGATGCGATGCGTAAAGCGGCCGATAGCGCCGAGCCGGGCAAGCCGCTGATCATCCTGGCCAACACCTCGCCCTATCAGGGCATGCAATTCCTCAAGAAACGCTTTCCCCGCCTGCATTACGTCCGCTTCAAATCGGCGGACGAACGCCGCGAAATGCAGACCGCCATCGCCGCCGAACTCGGCTTCGATGAAGCCGAAATTGCGAGGGCATGATCATGGCCGATATCGTCAACCGTCCCTATGCCAAGGCCTTCGAGACCTTCGCATCCGCCCGTCCTGACATCCTCTGCCTGTCGGCGGATCTCACGTCGTCCTGCGAGGTCGATGGTTTCCGGGATAAATATCCCGATCAGTTCCTGTCCCTCGGCATGGCCGAACAGAACATGCTGTCCTTTGCCGGCGGTCTCGCCATGCAGGGGTTCCGGCCGTTCCTGCACACGTTTTCGGTCTTCCTCTACCGCCGCCCCTATGATCAGCTGATCAACTCGATCGCCTATTCCAACCGCAAGGTGCGGCTGATGGGCTTCCTGCCGGGGATCACCACGCCCGGCGGCATCACCCATCAGGCGATCGAGGACATCTCGGTGATGCGGGCCATTCCGAACATGACGATCCTTGAATGCGGCGACGCCACCGAAGTCGAGACCGTCCTTGAGGTTGCCGATAGCATCGATGGACCGGTCTATGTCCGCGTCCTGCGCGGCGAAGTCCCACGATTATTTTCGACCCCGTTCGAATTCAACAGGCTGCGCACGCTCAGTGAAGGAGACGATGTCCTTGTGGTGACGGCAGGAGTGTGCACCGAAGAGGCCCTGCGCGCCGCCGGTCCCTTGAAGGCTCGCGGTATCGGCATCCACCATCTGCATGTCTCCACCCTCAAACCCTTCGATCGCGAGGGCCTGATCAAGGCGGCGCGCGGCAAGAAGGGCGTCGTCACGTTGGAAAACCACACGATCAACGGCGGTCTCGGCTCGCTGGTGGCGGAAATCCTTTCGGAGGAAGGGCTTGGCGTCAAACTGCGGCGTCTCGGCCTGCAGGATACGTTCGCGCATGGCGCGTCCAAGCCATATCTGATGAAGAAATACGGGCTCGACGCCAGCGCCCTCGTCTCTGCCATCGGCCAGCTTCTCGATAAGAACCTTAAGATCGACGATGCGGAACTGGACGCCGTTCGCATCGACACCGTGCACTCGGCTGCAAAGGCGGAGGCGCTGTAATGGCCCGATTTTCGGTCACCTACTGGATCGGCGTTGCCAGCGAGACTGACGCCCGCGCCCGCGCGCTGGAAATCGCCGTCGAGCAGACGGTGGAGATCCCCCGCGATATCGTACCGGCCGGTTATATCGAGGACGAAATCCTCGGCCAGATCGACAGCATCTATCCCTGCACCGAGCCCCGCGGCGGGTTCTTCACGGAGATCTCCTATAGCGACGACGATATCGGCGACGATTTTCTCCAGCTCCTGAACATCGTCTTCGGCAATTCCTCGATCCGGACGCAGACCCGCGTCGAAACGATGACCTTGTCGCAAGCAATCATCAAACTGTTGCCCGGCCCAAGGTTCGGAACGCCGGGCCTGCGCGCACGCACCGGTGTGAGCCACGGGCCAATCCTGATGTCGGCGATCAAGCCTGTTGGCCTTTCCACGGCCGAGCTTGCTGGGCTTGCACATCAGTTTGCGCTGGGCGGCATGGATTACGTCAAGGACGATCACGGCCTGGCCAATCAGAAGACATCGCCCTTTGCAGAGCGCGTCAAAGCCTGCACCGATGCCATCGGCGAGGCCAATGCCAAGACCGGCTTGGCCACCACCTATGTGTCGAACATCACCGGACCCGCCACCCAGATCTTCGAGCGTGCCTGGACGGCCAAGGAAATGGGGGCCGGCGGCGTCATGCTGGCGCCCTCGCTCGTCGGCTTCGATGTATCGCGTGCCCTGGCGGCGGACCCGGATTTCGGCTTGCCGATCGTCTCGCATCCGACCTTCGGCGGCACCAATGTGATCACCCCGGCCACGGGCTTTTCCCACCGCTTTTTCTACGGCCTCCTGCAGCGGCTGATGGGCGTCGATGCGGTCATCTATCCGAATTTCGGCGGCCGGTTCAGCTTTTCGCGTGAGGAATGCCTGGCGATTGTCGATGGCTGCACCTGCGATCTCGGCGGTCTGAAGCCCATCCTGCCTGCGCCCGGCGGGGGCATGACCTTCGAGCGTGTGCCGGAAATGCGCGATGCGTATGGTGAAAACGTGATGTATCTGATCGGCGGAGCACTGCTGCGCGAAAAGTCCGACCTTCCGGCCGCCTGCCGCAAGCTCATCGATGCCGTTCGAACGGCAAGATAAACATGTCGAGGATAAATTGGTGACTGCCGTATACCTCGAGACAACGGCAGCCACCGGCTCGGTCTTACCGGTGCGGTGCCAGATCGGCCTCGGCAAGGTCTAAAGCCTTCAGCAGGCGGTCCAGGGCAAGATCGATCGTGGCGCGGGTCCAGACCAGCGGCGGCGACATGATCAGCGTATCGCCCGTGGCGCGGATCATCAGACCGTTCTGGACGGCGTGATCGCGTACTTTAATTGCGGCTGATCCATCTGGTTTGAACCGTGTCCGCTCTTGCTTGTCGCGGACGATCTCGACGGCACCCATCAGCCCGACCGACCGCGTCTGCCCGACCAGCGGATGATTGTTGAGCCGTCTGGCGAGTTCCTGGGCGAGATAGGGCCCGGTATCCTCTCTGACGCGATCGACCAGGCCTTCGTTGCCGATGATCTCCAGGTTCTTCAGGGCGACGGCGCAGCAGACGGGGTGGCCGGAATAGGTATAGCCGTGATTGAACTCGCCGCCCTTTTCGACCAGGGTCGCGGCGATCCGGTCACCGACCAGAAGTGCGGAAAGCGGCTGGTAGCCTGAAGTCAGCGCCTTTGCCGTGGTAATCGTGTCCGCCTCGATGCCGAATGTGGTGGCGGCGAACCATTCGCCGGTGCGGCCATAGCCGGTAATGACTTCATCGAGCATCAACAGGATATCGTATTTGCGGCAGATACGCTGGACTTCCGGCCAGTAGCTTGCGGGCGGAATGCGCACGCCCCCGGCCCCCATGACCGGTTCGCCGATAAAGGCTGCCACCCTGCCGGCGCCTGCCGCAAGGATCGCTTCTTCAATGGCGCGTGCTGCGCGCAGGCCAAACTCATCATCGCTTTCGCCCGGCAGGGCCAGTTCATAGGCA